>PYJA01000001.1 GCA_003635185.1 Candidatus Poribacteria bacterium
CGCTCATGTAAAAAGTTTGTGCTTTTAGTTTCGTTGTGCTATAGTATAGTCTATGGATTTTCCAATAGTTTCTTTAATAGATGATGAACGCGCGGAGGAATGGTTGCTAAATCATTTCCATCCACAAGGGTTACACTGTCCACACTGTGATGCGGGCGTGACGGAGGCACGCAAATTCCGAAAAACAGAAACAAGTCGTTTGCAAGTTTATCGCTGTCGTGTGTGTGATGGTGTCTATAACTTATATAGTGGGACAGTGTTTGCTCAAAAGCAGTTTCGTCCTTCACAAGTTGTTCTGCTTTTGCGCGGTTTTTGCAAAGGTGCTTCTTCCTCACAACTCTCACGTGAACTCGGGATAAGTTTTCCAACGGTGCTGTCTATAAGGCGGGTTCTTCAAGATGCTGCCCAGATGCTGCAACCGGAGGATGCTTTGCCGGACACTGAGATAGAAACAGATGAGATGTTTCAAAATGCGGGTGAAAAAGGCGAACCGCATAAAGACCCAGAGGATCCCCCGCGTCGGCGTGGGAATAAACGGAGAGGTCATGGCACTTATGCGAATGATCGTCCCCTATAGTCGGCACAATAGGGCGCAAAAGCAAGCGCGTCCGGTTGCGTGTGGCACATCGGACTGATAGTGCGACCCTCTCCGCACACGTGCATCAGTTCACGCTCCCCCTGGCTATTGTCCGGACAGATGGATGGCGTGGCTATAACGGTATTGATCGTTCCCATGCGATAGTGTGTCATAGTGATGGTGAATGGGCAAGAGATGACGATGCGGATGGGATTTGCGAAACTCACATCAACACGATTGAAGGTGTGTGGACAACGGTGCGTAACTTTCTCCGTCCCTTTCGCGGTGTTCATAAAAAGTTCCTTTCAGGATATATCGCTATCTGTGAATTTGTTATTAACCTCAAATCTGTCACCGTTGAGTTTATATCAAAACTTGTCAAACGCACTAAATCTTAATATGAGCCAACTTTTTGTTTGGATCTAAAGATTGGGATTGGTAACCCTTCAAGTGTTTTGCCGCGATTCGGAGATCGTTCCTACAGAAGACGTGTAAACTTATTTTATATTCTGCTATAGCAAGGAGAAAACAATGGAAACTAACGACCAAAAAGAAGTTCAAGAAAAGGAACTTGATACCACTAAGATGCCTGGGCACTGGCTTTTGGCACGACTCGGGAAACGCGTCCTACGACCCGGTGGAATAGAACTTACCCAACAGATGTTGGAAGGGTTGAATATCCAATCTTCAGACGATGTAGTAGAGTTCGCTCCAGGCTTAGGTTTTACGGCACAACTCACGTTAAACCAGAAACCCGCTTCTTACACGGCTGTTGAACGCGATGAAGCCGCGGCCCGTGTGGTGCGTCGCTACTTGACGGGAAGCAATCAAACATGTTTAATCGGACGTGCAGAGGCGACTGGACTGCCAG
Source organism: Candidatus Poribacteria bacterium (assembly GCA_003635185.1). GTDB lineage: Bacteria > Poribacteria > WGA-4E > WGA-4E > WGA-3G > MSPOR6. The sequence goes on from PYJA01000001.1 coordinate 1,449, forward strand.
ACACAACAGCAACAGTTGTCTATGGCGAAGCGATGCTGACAATGCAGACACCAGGTAAAAAGCAGCAGATTGTGCAAGAGGCATTTCGGTTGATGAAACCTACAGGTCATTATGGAATTCATGAACTTTGTCTTGTTCCAGATGATTTGGCGGAAGATACCAAACAAGAAATCCAAAAAGTATTAACAGATGCTATACATGTTGGGGCACGTCCGCTCACCGTTTCCGAATGGCGGACTCTGTTAGAAGTTGAAGGGTTTACTACCCAAATTGAAGCAACCGCTCCAATGCATCTACTGGAAGCTGATCGTCTGATTCAGGATGAAGGACTTTGGGGAGCACTCCGCTTTGCGTGGAACGTCTTGCGCAACAGCGAAGCCCGACACCGAGTGAAAACCATGCGAAAGGTATTTCGAAAGTATGAGGAAAACCTCGCTGCAGTCATGTTAGTTGGTATAAAAAAGAACTCTGAAAACTAATAGTCTTTACTATGATAATAGCTGAAGGGTTTCTACATTTTCTTAAAAGGAGAAAATAATGACACAGATTAGCGTTAATGGCAACGAAAAGTTGTCTGTAATGGAAGCGATTCAATCCCGTCGGACAATCTTTAAGTTTAAGCCTGATCCCATTCCAAAGGACATCCTTGAAAACCTACTTTTTGCTGGGATATGGGCACCAAACCATCACCTTACTGAACCGTGGCGGTTTACCGTCATTGGTGAAGAAACAAAATTGAAGCTTGCAGAGCGATACCGTGAATTACAGATCGAAAAAGTAATGTCTAACTTGGATAAGAAAACAAGACTGATAGAGTTAAACCTTGCAGAAATTGGCGAACGCGGATATCAAAAGTTCATGTCTAAACCGACAATTGTCGTAATCTCCTGTATTCAAGATGGAAATGAGCAGCGTCAACGAGAAGATTATGCTTCAGCATGCTGTGCTATGCTCAATATCCAACTTGCTGGATGGGAGCAGGGTATTGGCATGCAGTGGAGTACTGGAAAGATTACGACGGAAAAACCCACTTACGACCTGCTTGGAATCAACCCAGAAAATGAATACATCATAGGTTTCTACTATATGGGCTATCCGGAGGTAATTCCGACTCCGAAACGGAAACCATTAAATCAAGTTCTCCGATGGGTAGACTGAACCACTCACTAAAAAAATAGTGAACTTCTACTGGGTTGGAGGAATTGCGACTGGGTTTCTTTAATATCTTTAGATGGCAATGTTGTTCAAAAGAGGTGCGTTCAACTAATTGTTATTGATAATGAGTTTCATTTACATATAGAAAAATTTCCGAATTTCTAATAAAAAGGAGTTCCACTATGTTTCTGGAAAATCTAAAAAAAGAAAGGAATTTGACTACGAAATGTGATTTGAACTTTCAAAACACGTGGATATTATTTACGATTTTCTTAATCTTTTATGCTTCAAGCAGTGTATTTGCTGAAGACGAAGACAAAGCAGCGCATAGAACCGCAACTGCCATGCGCATTACAGGTGTACCACCACAGTTGGATGGCGTTTTGGACGACGAGATTTGGAAAAATGCTCCGCTTCACGAAGGTTTTCGCCAACGTGAACCGGATGAAGCCAAACCCGTAACCGAACGTACTACCTTCCAAATCGCTTACGATGACGAAGCACTCTATTTTGCGGTGATGTGCTATGACAGTGAACCTGACAAAATTGTCTCTCGACTGGTTAGGCGAGACACAGATATTGAGGCGGATAGGGTCACCGTTAGCCTGGCTCCGCATCAAAACCGGCAGCGCGGGTTTTGGTTTACTGTCTATACCTCCGGGTCTGTCACGGACGGTACTGTGACTGATGAATATAACCCTCCGTTTAACGATACGTGGGACGGTGTGTGGGACGTGAAACCTCGAATTCACGACAATGGTTGGGCAGCCGAGTATAAAATCCCATTTCATATCTTACGCTTTTCTCCAAAAGATGAATACATTTGGGGACTACAAGTTGAGCGATATATCAGTCGTAATAAAGAGACGGCGCATTGGCGGTTGGTTAAACTTGATGCACCCAGTTGGGTAGTTCGCTTTGGGGACCTCACCGGTATCAAAAATATCAACCCACCCCGTCATCTTGAGATTGTACCTTACGCCATGGGACGTACGCGGTTTGACGATGGCACTGACTTGTGGGGAAATATCGGCACCGATGTACGATATGGGATTACCTCCGGAATTACCCTCGACGCAACAGTTAATCCTGATTTTGGACAGGTGGAAGCCGATCCAGCAACGCTAAATCTTTCTGCTTATGAGGAGTATTTTAGTGAACGCCGCCCCTTCTTTGTTAAAGATTCGACCGCTTTTGACCATTCGGATTATCTCTTCTTTTATTCGCGTCGTATTGGGCGAAGGCCGAGGCATTTCGGTTTACCTCCCAATGCCACAGAACTAAGTCGTCCAGAAGCGACAACTATCCTCGGTGCCGCTAAGATCGTGGGTAGAACGGAAGGCGGAACCTCTTTCGGCATCATGGAAGCTATCACTTCGCCAGAGCATGCACAGATTGAAAAAACGGTCAATGGAAAGAAAGTCCAAAGCGATCATCTCATTGAACCTTTAACGAATTACTTTGTCGGTCGATTCAAGCAAAGTGTTCTAAAGGGTAACTCAACCATTGGATTGATGGCAACTGCTGTGAATAGATTGGATTCCAACTCAGCCTATGCTGGTGGTCTCGATTGGGATTTGAGGTTTGCCGATGATATGTACCAGATAACGGGTGCCCTTGCGGGAAGTCAGACAGGGAAACCGTATGCGCGCAAGTCAGGCTATATTGCACTCCTTGAACTTGATAGACGGGGCGGATGGTTGAGAGGCGAAACATACCTGGAAGCAATATCACCTGACTTCAATATAAACGATGTCGGTATCAGTTGGGCTACTGATAGATTGCAGTGGAGATATTACTTCGGCGCGTACAAAGAGAAGCCTTTTAGCATCTTCAGAAGTGTCTCTTTTGGAGTTAATGGACGGTACCGTTGGAACTACGATGGTGTTAGCATCCATCCTTATGCTGGTATATGGACAAATGTTCGCTTCAAGAACTATTGGGACTTTAGGCTCTCAAATGCATATAGTTTTGAATCGTTTAATGATGACGATGTCCGACGTGGCGGTGTCTTGCTTAAAAAGCCTGCAGACTGGTGGTGGTCTTTTAGAATCTCAACTGATAGCCGGAAAAGGATTCAGATGCGGTTAAATCCGAGTTGGTGGAGAACACCAATCAATGATGGGGGAGTGGAAAGAGAAAGATACGGTGTGGATGTGGATCTCCTGATCCGCATCCGTCTTGCCCCCAATATTGAGTTTACGATAGGTCCAAGTTATGACAGGCTGAATGAGTATGCACAATGGGTAGACTTGATAGAAGAGAAGGTCAATGGAAAGATAGAAAATCACTATGTGTATGGTGAGTTAAAAAGCCAAACGCTTGACTTCACCACACGTGCTGACATCAGTTTTACACCGACATTAAGTTTACAGTTCTACTTGCAACCCTTCTTGACGGTCGGTGAATATACCAACTATAAGGAACTCGTTGCACCGAAAACCTATCAGTTTAAGCCCTATCCCTTCAAGGGAAACAGGGACTTTCACTGGCGCTCTTTGCGAGGCAACACCGTTCTCCGTTGGGAGTTCCAACCTGGGAGTACACTGTTTTTGGTTTGGACACAATCACGTGAAGCTGACTTAACATCAGACAACGAAAATGACTTTGAGTTTCGTCCATTGCATAGTTTGAGAAGCAGTTTCACGGATGAAGGGGAGAACATCTTTCTAATTAAATGCCGATATTGGTTCGGTATGTAACTATCGTAGTTTTGCTCCATTCATGTTATGAAAATGCACTTGGTTTCAGTAACCTGATCGGATTTTTTTAGAAAATTTGACATTTTTTACAGATTTTCTTGACATTCCTGAAAATACCAGGTATAATTAACGAAAATCGTGTGAGAAAAACAAATTGCCGCGGTTTCTGACATTAGCATAGTATAGGATAATGAGATTCGTTATCAATTTTTAACATTTGTATAAAGTTTAATTGGAATCTGATTTAATCAACCACCTAATATGATATTGAGACTCAATATCATATTAGGTACATTCTAAATTTATGAAAAAACAATTGATTTTCCCGGTAATTCTGGGAATGTTTATTTTACTTAGTATTGGTGCTGTTGCTGATACCAAACCGTTTTCAGTTTCTGGATACGGTATCATCAACTATGCCAACTTTGATTGGGAAATTGACCCGAATAGACGTGCAGCAATTGACGTGGAGCGTTTCGTTGTTGCACCGAAATACCGTATCAACGATACAATTCGCCTTGAAGCGGAAATAGAATTTGAACACGGTGGCACCGGTAGCACGATGGAATTTGACAAATTTGAGGAATTTGGTGAGTTTGAAACGGAGATTGAGAAAGGCGGCGAAATTATTGTCGAAAAACTCGCTGCCGTTTTTTCTATCCAATCCGCACTCAACCTTCGCGTTGGACATATCATTGTCCCAGTCGGACTTGTTGCCAAACGGCACCGTCCACAACACTACTTTACGACAACCCGTCCTGAAGCAGAAGCACATATTATTCCAACTATCTGGCACGAAACCGGTGTAGAACTTTTCGGTACGCTTGGTTCACTGAAGTATCAAGCGCAAATTATTAACGGTTTAGATTCAACAGGTTTTAGTTCGCGCCATTGGATAGTTCGCGGACATCAACTGCGTTTTGAGACGGTCAACGCTGAGGCACCCGCGTTCGTTGGGCGGCTCGATTATGCGTTTAACGAAAATGCAACCGTCGGTATTTCTGGTTATTATGGAGACACAGCGGCAAACCGACCAAAACCGGACACAGATTTTGACGCTTACGTCGGCATTGCGAGTCTTCACGGATTTTACGAGATGAATGCAGTAAAAGTCCGAGGGTTGTTCCTTTGGGGAACACTCCAAAATGCCGATAGGTTGTCTAAAGTTAATCGAACCCTCTCCAATAACCTCAACGTGAAGCGAACACCGATAGGCAGTTCTGCCATCGGTTACTATATTGAAGCGGGTTACGATGTGCTATCATTTTTCAGAACAGCTAAAGCATCTTCACATGTATTGGATCTGTTTGCGCGTTATGACTATTACGATACGATGGCAAGTGTTGAAGGTTTAATCTTTGATAATCCTCGGTGGGAAAGGAACACGTGGACTTTTGGTGTTAACTACCACGTTCACCCTAAATTGGTTTTCAAAAGCCACTACTCATTACGGCAGTTAGCCCAAAAAGATTTAAATAAGGAAAGGACCTTTGCACTTGGCTTAGGTTTTCAATATTAACACACTTTTACGCGGTACAATACTGCGTTAATTATTATATTTAAAAATGATGGAGGATAAAATGAAACTCTATAAAATATGGACAATTTTTTGTTGTTTGCTACTCACATCTACTTTTGTTATTGGATGTGGTGAGGATGGTGATGGCGGTGTAGATGTCAATGGTGACAGTGAGGCTTATAATGCTGGTACTATGCTGGATAATTTTGCGAATAAGGTCGTGTTGGCAACTTACAGCGATTTGGACGACAAAGCATGCGAATTGTTGGAAGCTGTCAAGGTGTTGGCAGCAGATACTACGCAAGCAAATCTTGAAAAAGCACAACAAGCGTGGGTAGCAACTCGAACACCTTGGGAACAGAGCGAGGCATTCTTGTTCGGTCCCGTTGATACACAAGGGCTTGACCCTGCTTTAGATAGCTGGCCTGTTGATCATGTCAATTTACAATCTGTTTTAGATAGCAATGACGACTTAACGGTGGAGTATGTCAGCGGATTAGAAGATACACAGAAAGGATTCCACACCATTGAGTTTCTGTTATTCCGTGATGGAGATCAACGCGAGGCATCAGACATAACTGGCCGTGAACTGCAATACCTTGTTTCGTCGACTGAGAATCTCAGGATAAGCACCTCCCAACTGAAACAGGCTTGGTCACCTGCAGGGGAAAATTTCAGTAGTGCTGTTGCCACAGCCGGTGAGGAAGGAAATGCTATCTATCCATCACAGAGTGCTGGCGTACAAGAAATGGTCAACGGTATGATCACCATTGCCGATGAAGTTGCTAACGGTAAAATATCTGACCCATACAACGAAGAGGATACAACCCTTGTTGAATCACAATTTAGCTTCAATTCTATCTCGGATTTCCAAGATAATATCAGAGGCATCCAGAACGTCTACTTAGGAAAATTCGTAAATGATGGGCAAGGATTAAATGAATTTGTGAATAGTAAAGATTCTGAATTAGATTCTCGCTTCCAATCAGAAGTACAAAAAGCGATTGACACTATCGGTGCGATTCCGGATCCGTTCCGTGATTCAATTACTGATAACCGTCCTGCTGTTCAAGCAGCAATTGATGCTGTCAGCAAGGTTCAGCTAACACTTGAGCAAGATATATTGCCACTTGTTACGGAAAGTGAGTTTAATTAGCATTACGTAAGCGTGTTTTGTCAGCACGCAAAGACTATTTCGTTTGTCGGGAACAGTCACTGGCTGTTCCCACACAAAAATCACACGTTTACAATCTAAAATAGTTAGAATACTTTTACAAAGAACAAACCTGCGATTTGAGATAAAAACCGATAAATTATGAAATATTTTTTCACAGTTCTTTATCTTACCATATTAGTATCTATCCTAATCGGGTGTAACTCCGAACAGTCATCCGAAATTTTAGATTCGAGTACACTTGTAGATTCTACAAGCGCACTTTCTGGTGGGGATACAACTATCTTTGACGCATCAAGTCACGCATTCTCAACCCCTGCTCCTAATCTTTCCCCAACAGCATTTGAGAAACACTTGGCCGGTGATCGTGAATTTGAGCAAGCGTTTGTGACAGCCCCTGCGGTGGTGAATCCTGGTTTAGGACCTATCTACAACAACGTAACGTGCATCAACTGCCATGCGCGTGATGGACGCGGACGCCCACCAGGGGTTGATGAGAAATTTGTGTCAATGCTCTTTAGACTAAGTCTCCCGAATACAGAAAACGAAGAAGCAGGAAAATCCCCGGTTCCTGTTCCAGGCTACGGAACCCAGTTAAATAATCGTGCAATCTACGGAACACCTGCAGAAGGAACAGTCAAAATTGAGTATTCCGAGCAACCGTTAACAACGGCAGATGGAACACGTGTGCATCTTCGCTATCCGAACTACACTATTATTGATGCATATCATCCTTTACCCCAAGATGTAGAAGTTTCACCGCGTGTAGCACCAGTAGTGTTCGGACTCGGATTGTTAGAAGCAATCCCTGAAAAAACTATCCTAACTTATGCTGATGAAAATGATGTTAACGGGGATGGAATCTCGGGCAAACCCAATTATGTATGGGATGTGGTCCAAAAGCGTTACGCGCTTGGTCGTTTTGGGTGGAAAGCGAATCAACCAACACTTCTTCAACAGGTTGCCTCTGCATATCACGATGATATGGGTGTGACGACTTCACTGTTCCCTTTTGAAAATTCAATGGGTCAATCCCAACTCAAGGAAAACAGTCCGATACCAGAGGTGAGCGATGAAATTTTAGATGTGGTAACGTTCTATGTGCAGACGTTGGCAGTCCCTGCCCGCCGAAATGTAGACGATCCACAAGTTATGCACGGCGAGCAACTTTTTGCACAAGCGCAGTGTGCAAGCTGTCATATTCCAACATTAAGAACTGGTATTTTAGACGGTGTACCATCAGTCAGCAATCAGACGATTCATCCGTTCACGGATATGTTGTTACACGACATGGGCCCCGACTTAGCAGATAATCGTCCAGATTTCCAGGCAAATGGTAGCGAATGGCGGACACCCCCTCTATGGGGTATCGGTTTAGTGAGAACAGTTAATGGACATACCAACTTTCTCCATGATGGTAGAGCGAGAGACCTAATGGAAGCGATTCTTTGGCACGGTGGGGAAGCAGAAAAATCACGTGAAGTTACTTTACAGATGTCAGAAACTGAACGAGATGCGCTTATCGCGTTTTTAGAATCTTTGTAACTGAACGCATTTAAAAAAGGATTTAGAAATGAATCGAATTTTTATCATACTCAGGAAATTATTGTTAGTACTGATTGTAATTATCGGTATGGCTTTGTGTGCTTGTGAAAGCGATCCTATTCTTTCACCTCAGGTCGAAGTTGAGGAAGAAGCAGGCGGAAGTTATGGCAACACTAACCTATCGGTGAATACGACCAGTAATGCAGAAAATACGACTAAAGATGTGAAAACTGGTAAAATTGACAGTAATCGCCAAAAAATTACTAACCCAAAACGCTTTTAAATGTATAGGAGTATAGAAACAGAATCCATGTATCAATTTTTTACTAAAGCTTGCAGATTCAAAACTGGCTATAGGATGTTACGATTCTTAATCGGACTAATCTTTCTTTTTGGCATTCTAAATTTTTGCCAAAGTTCAACAGAAATTAGGGGAAAAGTAATTAACAAAGAAACTGGAGAGCCTATCATTGGTGCCGTTGTTAAGATTAAAGCAAATGGACAGGTTCTGAATGAGACAACAACTGCAAAAGATGGTAGTTTCCAATTTACGCAAAATGTCCAAGAGGATCAACAGATCCATGTAAGTTCAATCGGTTATGCTCTCTACAGGAAAACGCTGGTTCTTACCCCAGATTCACCATATTATTTAGAAATAGCGTTATCTGATCAAATCTTTGAATTGGCCCCGATAGAAATTATTGGTCAATCGGTGCGTCAACATAAAAAATTGACAGGAACCATGAGTAAGTTAGAGCCGCAAGCGGTTGATCTCATAAAACCCGTTGGAACACAAGAATTACTTGAATTCGTCCCGGGTATCAACGGTTATGCGGATGATGGGTTCGGCAACTCACGTTTGAGTATTGGAATTCGTGGTCTAAATCCCCGTCGAAGTGCGCGTGTGCTTATACTCGAAGATGGTGTGCCAATACAACCCGCTGTCTATATTTATCCGAATGCCTACTACAACCCGCCTGCTGATCGAATTGATGCTGTTGAGGTAATTAAAAGCAGTGCTGCAGTTCGCTATGGACCGCAAACGATGGGCGGAGTCATCAATTATACGACACGAAAACCTGATGGAACACGTGGATTTGGAAACCAGATCGCAGTCGGAAACAACGGGTATTACAGTGCATTTTCAGAATTGAGAGGTATTGGAAATCCCGAAAAAGTATCGTCAGACTTGCAACTTCTCTACAAACATGGGGATGGGTTTAGGGATAATAACACATTCGATCAGGCTAATGGAACTCTTAAAACGCTTTTTCAGCTGAGTGCAGAAAAGACTCTCTACCTCAAGCTAAACGGTAATTATGAAAACTCAAACGCAACCTATACAGGTTTGACAGAATATACTTTTGAAACGGATCCCAACTTTAATCCTAAAGAGGACGACAATTTTAAGATTTTGCGGACATCACTTGATCTGATCTATACCAACAAAATCACAGAAAATCTGGTAAGTAATACGACGATGTATACAAGCCTGTTTGACAGGCGGTGGTGGCGCGAAGACGATATATTTGTGCGTCCTGCATCCCTTGACACTGGGAATCTGGTACCGGTGCCCTATTACCAAACGGGAGACCTTGTGAGGACAGGTGGCGGCGAAACAAACTTTGGCATTCTCCGCACCTTCTACGTAGGTGGACTTGAGCAGAACTATACCGTCAAACATGGAATTGGAGGAAATGCTGGGCGTGCTGAAATTGGTGGCCGGGTGCACTGGGAACGTTTTATTGACGATAGGAAAATTGGTGATGCTCCAGATGCCCGTGATGGTGTTTATTATACAGGAACATCAGGCTCTACGGAAGACCCAGTGAAGATTGTCGGACAAAGTCATCATTACGAAACGATGGCATTGGCACTCTATGCAAAAGAACAACTTGAATTACAGAACCTTACCCTTACACTCGGCACACGCTTTGAAGTTTTTAAACAGGATCGGGTAGACAGACTACGCGGTTCAGTGCTGGCAGACAAGGTGTCTTCGGTGCTATTACCGGGTATTGGCGTGAACTATCAAATCGGACAATTTAATCTTTTCGGCGGCATTCACCGAGGGTATACGGCTCCATCCAGTGGTGCACTGAAAATTACGAACTTTGGACAAAATGTTGAAGCGGGCGGGCTCGACCTTGAACCTGAAAAGAGTTGGAACCTGGAACTGGGATTTAGATCGTGGATGCGAGGCGTTACGATAGAAACTGCCGGATTTTTTATTGGGGTTGAAGACTTGGTGGCGGCTGGGCGTGGTACTGCGTTCAAGAATTTGGGTAAGGTTAATCTATCTGGTCTGGAAATGGCGGTGGGATTAGGTATATCAGAATTCGTGTCAATATTACCCGATCTCAATGCTTCTTATACATACCTTCAAACAGAAATCGTTGATGGTGTTGTCAAGTCTGCAACGATTGCCGGTAATGTTGATGTAGAGTTAAACGGCAATGAATTACCTTATGCCCCTCAGCACACTTTTACCGTAGGATTGGCAAAACATTTCGGTGATGTTCTCCGCATGCGTGCAGATATGCGGTTTGTGGACGAAGTCTTTACCGACTTTGAAAACATCCAACAAACGAAAAATCGTGGTGATACTGGTCCTATTCCGAGTTACGCAATTGTCAATGCAAGTATAAATTACAAATTAACTACACAGTGGCAGCTGTTTTTCACTGCCAAAAACATTTTCGATAAAGTTTATATCGGGTCGCGTTTGCATTCAAATGCGGGGCAACCCGAAGCCAATTTAAGTTCGGGCATCCTAATCGGTCCGAGACGACAGATACTTTTTGGTATCAAACAAGGTTTATAATTCTGGTGTAAGGTCGAGAGCAGTTTTAAAACTGCTCTCTTCATAAAAGTTTCTATTAACGATTAATAATTCATAAGGATAATGAGACTCGTTATCCTTAATTTAAAAGGAGAAAACATGAATTTCTTGACGAAAAAATTTCAATGGTTAGCAATGTTGCTAATTGTTGTTAGTCTATTCCTAACCGCTTGTGGAAGCGATGATGAAGAACCTGATCCAACAGATGAAACTAAAATAGAAGTTCCCCAAGCGTATGTCTTTGACAGCCGCTTTGTAGAAGGCGAAAGCAGTGTTTCTTATTCAGGACAGGTTGTACGCAATTTGCTGCTGCAAGATTTGAAAGCAACTACCGACAGTGTAGGTAAAGATGGAGCAAAGTCTGTTACTGTTGACGATTTGCTTCAATTTTATGCTTATGATGATGCGTTGAACCTGAAAACGCTCACAACTACAGGATCAATTTCTGCACTTGAAAGCCACTATTCTGCGCTTTCAACAGGTAAAAACCTTGTTGGTAAGATTTCTGGCGATCCAGTCATCGGCTACAATCGCACTGCTGATGATTTAGTGCGGGAATGGTTCAAACAAATTGCGGACAATTCGCAAGATTCCAATAAACTCGGCACAGCGATGGCTTACACTACCGATGACGGTGTTGACATGTCGCAGATGGTTAACAAGGTGCTTATCGGGGCAGTCCCTTATTATCAAGCGACGGGTGTCTATCTCAACGGTCTGCTTGAACGTGATAATAGTGAAGCGAGAGATGGTACCGACCCTTATACTGCAATGGAGCATGCATGGGATGAAGCGTTCGGATACTTCGGTGCAGCTCGCGATTACGCGCGTTATTCCGATGATCAACTCGCCGGATCGGTTGATGATTTCACATTTGATTCCAACGGTGATGGAAGTATAGACTTCAAATCGGAATACAACTTCGGACTTTCCAGAAACGCTGGCAAACGCGATAAAGGCGGCTCGGGCGTAGATTTCACGAAGGATATCTTTGATGCATTCCTTGCTGGACGTACCGCCATTACCAATCAAGGCTCAGTTGAGGAAATTAGCGCACACCGTCAAGCCGCTGCGGAAGGCATGGAGAAGGTTATCGCAGCGACAGTCGTTCATTACATCAACGATACGCTTAGTGATATGTCTCAGTTAGGTACAGCAGACGAAAATCGTGCCAATTTGAATAAACACTGGGCAGAAATGAAAGGCTATACTGTCGCTTTGCAGTACAATCCTTTCAAGTTAATTAGCGATGGACAGCTCAGAGAATTGCATGGTATTATGGGCGAAGCACCCAAATATGATGCACCGGGCAGCAGTGCATACAATACACAAGTAGCAAATTATAAGCGTGCTAAGGTTGTTTTGCAAACTGCTTATGGATTCTCCAGCGCAAACATGGAAAACTGGTAACCATCGCATAAGAAAGGATAAATACTTTAGAAGATTGAGTAAGTAGCAGGAAAGGAGGTTAGAAGATTGCCATCTAATCTCCTTTCTTCCAATCTTTTAGAGAATGGACGGAGAGATGTGGCGACAATTGCAATCTTCCAATCTTTTTATCTGGGGTATTGTTTTTGTCGGTTGTATAGGTTCTCGGTTGCTTAGCACAATCTATTATATTGAAGATTTAGATAGCCTGCGCTTTGCGTTGAGTATGGTAGATTACGATGTTGCGAAGTTGCAACCACATTTTCCGGCATATCCTGTTTTCTGTTTTGTCGCTAAGCTTTTTTATACACTCATCCGTCGTTATGCGTTAGCATTTTCACTGCTTGGAGGTTTATCGACTTTTTTTATCATCTTTTTTGCACTAAAGATAGCGAAGATTCAGAGCGTAACAACATTGGGCAAAATCGCAATTTTTGTGATTTTTATGACTCCTTTATTGTGGCTGATGAGCAATCGCTATATGCCCGATGCAATGGGCGTTGCATGCTTGTTAGCAAGCCTTTACTTTATAATGGCACAAGCAGAAAGTGGTAGGAACACGCTATTATGTCGCAACACAATAGGGTTTTTCTTTGCTGGTATTTTACTCGGTATACGGCTTTCATACTTACCGCTGTTGGTGCCTGCGCTACTGATGAGATTAAAGCATACTAATAGATTAAAGTTTATCGGAGCGGGAGCAATCGGTATTCTGATTTGGCTAATTCCATTGCTATGGATTACTGGTTTGAATACACTGATAACAGCTGCACAAACACAGAGTCATGGGCATTTTTCAGACTTCGGTGGCACTGTTTCTACTAATCCCGAATTGTGGATGCGATTCACAAAAACTTTTGAGAGTATATTTGCAGATGGATTTGGACTTTATTGGCTTGGTCGCCATCTCATAACTGCCTGCACAACATTAATCTTACTCGGAATTATTATCGTTGCCAATTGGCAAACAGTTAAGCGGTGGTTTGTAAGAAAGCAGTTTGGAGGCAAGTCTCTATTTTTGAATCCAATTTTTCTTGGCTGTGTGCTTTACTTCGTTTGGATATTTTTTGCACAGAACGTTATTCATAAAAGCAGGCACGTTTTACCATTATTACCTTTTTTAGCTTTGGGTATTGCGTTTTCTTGCCACCGAATCATAGCATTGCAAGGAACAGCACTCAATAGAAAACAAGGTAAAATCGGATGGGGGATTGTCATCATCTTTTTCCTCTGTTATAGTTATGTCACGTTACATACCGTTGTCCAACACACAAAACCGACAGCGATTGCCCAGATACATAAATACCTACACCACAAACAAAATGAACAAGGTAAAAAGCTAAATATAGTTTCTGTGCCGTTGATTAAATACTACTTAGTATCGCAAGGAGTTGAGGCAAATTACATACCGATTAAAAGCGAGGCAGACCTTGCCCAACTTGATGAATTGGAAACCGGAATTGTTGCTATTGGCGGTCCATTGCCAAATCGGATACCTAAAGTGGAAAAGATTTTTTTTCACAACCCGTATGTCAATCGGATGTGGCCCGAATTGTCGCTCTTTGAGTACTGAGTTTATTAAAACGATTTTCGACTCTGTCTGTTCGTGGGGCATGAAATATGATGGATATTACTGATATTCATATTCTTGGCGGAGGACCTGCTGGATTGGCAACGGGCTATTACGCTAAGAAACAGAACCTCAATTTTGTCATCTACGAAGCAGGTGAACACGCCGGTGGAAACTGCCGTACACTCCAGTTGGATAATTTCCGATTTGATACAGGGGCACACCGCTTCCACGATAAAGACCCAGAAGTCACAGCAGAGGTGAAACACCTTCTCGGTGATGATTTGCTACGAGTAGACGCACCAAGCGAAATCTTTTTCCAAGATAAGTTCTATCGCTTTCCGTTAACACTTAGCGATCTGGTCGGAAAACTGGAAACGAAGACTTTACTAAAAATTGCATGGGATAAACTACGCAGTGGACCTGGAAAACAAGCGAACAACTTCAAAGAACTTGCGCTCAACCAATATGGCAAAACATTGGCGGAACGTTTTCTGTTAAACTATTCTGAAAAACTGTGGGGAGAACCAACGCACAAACTCTCTACTGCTATTTCAGGTAACCGTCTCAAAGGGTTGGACCTATGGAGCTTTCTTCGTTCAACTGTTTTTGGTACACCGCAGAATCCAACACATTTAGATGGTTCTTTCTTTTATCCGAAACACGGTATCGGCATGATTCCTGACAAAATGTGTGAATTTATCGGCAATGAACACGTCAAGTTGGAACATCGTGTAAGCCGCATAATTCATAGAGATGGAAAAATTCACCGAATTGTTTTAAACGATGATATTGAGATTGAGGTCGACACTGTGATTAATACATTGCCGCTAACACTTTCAATGCGAATGTTAGAACCATCACCGCCACCTGAACTCCGTGCTATTGTGGACACAATTAAATATAGACACCTTGTACTTTGCGTTTTTTGCTTGAACCGCGATTCTTTTTCTTCCAATGCCTCAATCTACTTTCCAAGTGAAGAATTTCCGTTTACGCGCCTATATGAACCCAAGAATCGCAGTCTTTATATGGCACCTGAAGGACAAACGGTAATCGTGCTTGAAATTCCCTGCTTCACTGAAAGTCCGGTGTGGAAATTGTCGGAAGCAGTACTTCGCACTGAAGTATGGGAAGCGTTGTGTCGCGTCAAACCACTACACTCTGATGAGATCATCCATTATCAAAGTTACAAACTGCCTTTTGCTTATCCGGTGCTTGAGGTAGGATTTGAAGAAAATGTGAAGCACCTGGTAAATTACTTTGCACAGTTTGAAAATCTTTATCTCACAGGTAGAAGTTCACTATTCCGCTATCTACATTTGCATGATCTATTTAAAGCAGGTAAGGAAGTAATAGAACAGATTCAGTAAAATAACCTAAGTTGCCACATAGTAGCACAATCTTCATGAGGATTAAGAAAATAAATCGGTAACTTGACGAGGTTAGGAAACCTCGCCAGCAGCGGGGTCCGCGTGTCTCGTGTGGACCGAAAAGGACCGAATTAATAAATGAATCCTCATCCAGATTGTGTCATAAGGGCGCAAACTGGATTGCTACAAAATATTGACTAATTATGGTGAACTTTGAAATTAAAGAGGCACATTTCTGTAGGAGCGATCTCCGAATCGCGACACACTTATAGTCGGAAATCGGAGTTCCCTCCTACGTCTCAAAATGTCCTGTTAATTCTAAAGTTTACTATATCAGCATTTTTTCATTAAAAGACGGTGTTTCCATGTCTAAAAACTTATAGGTAGCAACTTGAGTTAAAATTATAGAAAATTTAAATTAAAAATTTGATTAAAATAAATAATTTTTTGAAAGGAAAGTCCAATGGACCTCCTTCTCTACACTGAAAATAGTTTTAGCATGCTTCATTTTACAAAATCTCCGTTCGCCCATTTTAGAAAGATATCAGAGTTAGAGAAATCATTTAGAACTTGTGCTAATCTTAATGGATAATTCAATGCCAACATAATTATACCGTCTTCTTCCCCATATTCTTCGAATAATTGATAGCAGAGTGCGATGTCTTTCTCTTCTAACTCATCACTGTACAACCCAACATCCACAGTAAACAAAACCATTCTCCGACTCTTCGTAAATCTCTCATTTAGCCATGCCCACACGTGAGGTTCAGCAATCGTATCCGCAATATAATCTTCTGCAGCACCTTTAGGATGGCCATGGTATTCAAGCGCGGATCCATGCCTAAAACTAACACTAAGATAATGTGTAAGGAGGTAATCCGCATCATGTGGTTTATCAATCCAATCTTCAACAAGTTCTTTATACCAATCCTTAGGGGGAGAATTCGCGACTACGAAATCCGAGAAATTTTCATATTCTACATCCGGTGAGATAAACTGTAGATAAGTAGTAGAATTTACTAAAGCATTTATTGTCTTAAATTCTACATCAAGGACATCGTCACCAAACTCTTGTTTTAGCTGCTTGAGTATTTTTTCAGCGGAGGACTTAGTTGCGACTTCGGCTGGTGGCACATCTTGTGACAACACGTTCCAACGTGCTTTTTCATCAGGATCTTCACCACACCCTAAAAAACAAATCGAAAAACTTAGGCAAAGTATGAATAAATATCTCATCTGTGTTCTCCTATTAGATAATGCATGGTCGCCTGCTGATATAAACAGGTGACCATGCGAGAGTATTAATCATGAACTTATAGCGAGTAAGAGCTAAAAACTCAAAGTAAATAAGTATCTGAAGTGGAAAGAATGGGGCATAAAGAATTCCCTTTTTCTCTACTTTACCACATCCTTATGTTTTACTCAATATGATTTCGATCATTAAGTGAAAAACGTAGCACACCTCGTCCTGCTGTTCCGACATAGAGTGTGTCTCCATCAACGTCAAAAGAAAAAATGAAATGTGGGATTTCCGGCGTAACCTGTTTCCATTTGCCAGAGTCCTTATTCAATTGATATATTTTATGGTTAAATTCACCGTAAACTGTTGTGTCATCAACTGCCAATCTACTCATAGCGAGAGGTGTCCCTTCCGAATCAATAAGTGTATGCCATTTAATTCCATTTTTTGATCGTACAACACCTTTGTCGGTAGCTACATAAACATTTTGCCCAGCGAAAGTAATTGCATTGAAACGTTCAACAGAAAATGGTAGATTTGTGGTGACATCGTTCCATATATCACCTTCATCATGCGATAGCATAAGGTGTCCATCTCTTTTACCAACATAGACGACATCTCCCCATACAGCGATTTTGAAACCGATAGAATCAAGATCGTCAAATTTGCCATTAACGTGACCAGGTTCAGCTTCATCTACTAATCCAGTGTCGTACCATTCAGAAGTACCGGGTTTCCATCTAAACATTTTCTGTTCGGATTCCATATAGTAGGTTGCATCGCTGACAGCGAAACTGCCAAAAGAAACTTGAAAGGATCTATTTAGATTCTTCTGCACAATTTTATTGTAGGTTTCATTGAACGTTTCTGCGTCAAAATGTTCAGGATCAATCTTTTTTTCTGCTGCAAGGTCTGTCTTAGCTTCCTCCTGAAGTGTAGCAAGTAATGCATTTCCGATTTCTTCCTCCATTGACTTGTTAAAGTCCGGCACCTTAAAAATCGGCATTTCAGGGACAGGGGTTACCCGTTTATTTTCAGCAGATAGGCGGAAAAGTTGAGGCACCAATTTTTTGGTCCCTTTGGCATAGAGAACACCGTTAGATTCCAACATACCATTGATGCCCTCAGTTCTACCGAGTACAGGTGACCACGATTCACCCCCATCAGACGAAGTGACAAGTTTCGGCCCTATGTTTGCATAAAGCGTCCCATTTGCCACGACTAAATTCATAACAGAAGTATTCACCAACCCTGTGTTGAGTTGGGACCATGTTTTGCCTGCGTCGGTTGTGCGATAGATACCATCTTTTCCACTGCTGTAAAACGTGTTTTCGTTTAACATTGCGATAACGGGTGATGAATCACGATCTAAAAAACTTATTGGTAATGACTTCCAATTATTACCAGAATCATTTGAGTAATTATTATCGCCCTGATCAATGACTAATAGGTTGTCTTGGTGTGCAACTATTTTTACTGTGTTAGGAGATTCCGAATTGTTTTTGTCAGGGAACAGAAAACTCGTTGTTCCAGACATTTTCATAGGTCCTCTTTCAGGGTCTATTGATTCCCATGAATCTCCTAAGTCTGTAGAGCGATAAAGTGACTTAGGTGTCTTACGTGTTGTCATCATTGACAAGAATTGAGAAGTTAATTGATTCTTTGCTTCTTTTCCTACGGCAACATAGAGTCGGTGTTCAGCACTTGCCAACGCACGTATATTTTCCACTTTGCCGCCTACTTGCAGTTGTTCCCACTCTTCTGATTTAAGGCGATATAGTCCTTTATCGGTACCAGCAAAGACGGTGTTTTCGACGGCAGCGATTGCATGGATTTTCCTGTCTGTTATTCCATCGGTCAGCGGTGTCCACGATTTGCCCTCATTATCTGTGCGGAATACGCCGTTAGTGTAAGCCAGGTAAATCGTCAAATCGTCTTGCGTTCCTGGGATTCCATCGGTTATCACCATACCAACAAGCTGCCCTTTTATACACTCACAGAATACATCCCATGTTTCACCTCTATCTGTAGAAGTTAATATCTCTGTTCCAGCAGCAAGGTAAAGGGCATCTTGCCGCTCTGTTACAGGCCACCATGTTTTTCCGGCGTATTGCGCAGTATATGAATGATCTTTGATGGGATTGACGAGTTTCCATGCTTGTCCATCATCAGAAAGTCTGTAGAGACCACTGAGCGCGCCTGCATATACGTCACCACGGGTTGTTGTGAATAAGGTAGCAACTATGCCACCCTCGGGACCTTTGGTTTGCACCCATTGCTGCTTTGACTTTGGAATTTCTACGTCATCTATCTGTGCTGCAGCGAATAGGGACGAGTCTGGCTCCTGTCTTAAACCATTGCTCTTACCTGTTATATCTGAACGTCCAACCTGATTTCGAACCGCCGGTTCTATCGGAGATTGCAAAACAAGTTGTGTGTCAACGATTTCAATCGTTGGTTTTGATGTTGCTGTTATACTATACGGTTTCTGAAACCGAATTAGATTCTGCGCGCCAGCTCCTATCAGTAATAAAACCAAAATGGCTGATGCGGCAGAAACTGCTAACGGCACTAATGGTTTACTTCCTGATGGCGTTGCTGGATTAAGACGTGAAATTCCCTTCATAATGTTCTCTGTCATTTGTGTTGGCAGTTGGAAACTGCCCAAGTTTTCTTGAATCATTGCTTCTTCCTTTTTTAATCGGTTACGTGCACGGTGGAGTCGACTCCGTACTGTGTTGGGAGATACACCCAAAAATTTTCCAATATCTTCACAGGTCATTCCTGCAATGTAATACAGATTTACGACTGTTCGTTCACTTTCTTACAGTTTACTGAGCAACTTCTGAACCACTGCACGTCGTTTTTGATTTGCTGCTTCTTCGCGTTGTTGAGTCATATATTCTGAATAATACACCTCCTCTAATTCAACGGGGTCTGTCGCTTCTAACGATTGTGGTTGTGGTGCCTTTTTTCGGTGCCACGCAATGCATTTGCGGTTGGCAATCACATAGAGCCACCCCGCAAAACGATTGTGGTCAGTGAGCGTAGAGAGCTTTTGGAATGCTGTAAAAAACGCATCCTGCGTAATCTCTTGCGCAATGTGGAAGTCACCAATTTTTTGCCACGCCAACGCGTGTATCTGTTTTTGGTATTTTTCCACAAGTGCAGCAAACGCTTGTTGGTCACCCTCTAAAGTTTGTTGAATCAGGTCAGAATCATCGTATTTCATCTGGAACCTCAATAGCAAATTGATCTTTTATAATATATAGACGCGATTTTGTGGTAAAGAATTGCATATTTTAGGAAAAAATGCAATTTGTTGTACAAGAATCACAGAGAATGCTGATGCGCGATTGCTGTTCCTTAATGCTTTGTGTTCCCCCTACTGCGCTCGATCAACAAAAACCAGCAGAGATGAAAGATTTACAGTATATTGAAATTTACAGTATATTGAAACAGTAGATTTGCGAGAACTTGTTGATACTGTGAAGGAATTAACAAGAAATGTAAGTGCACTAACAGAAAATCAAAAAGAACTAACGAAAAGTGTGAATAACATCAATACAAGAATGACTGGGGGTTGAAACAAGAATGGCTGTGATTGAAGAACGCACAACATGGATTAGGGGACTCTTATATATACTTTTAGCAGCAGTTGTCGGTGCTATAGTCACCCCAATTATACTTCACATTTTATCTAACAGAGGGAAGCAGAACTCAAATGTTGCTACAGTTATAGTAAAATCTGAAAATATGTGCACATTCCCCGGTAGATGCGGTTTCCTAACCAATGCAGAATCATGTAGAATGCCATGCGCGCATTCTACCAAGCGCATTCTGCCGAACTATGAGACTGAATAAACACCGGTTCGGTTAGGAAACCGAACCATAGCCGTCAATTTAGCGTGTGTCCAGGCCCGGTAGGTTCGGTTTGTAACCGAACCGGACTGAGCCCAGGCGAATCCTGAGTGTTTTGTTGAACAGCACTGCTTAGTGGACAGGATAGGTGAAGGTTTCTGCGTCCGATCCGGTTCGGTTACAAACCGAACCTACCGGCCTGGGGCATTCAGCGCATAACTCTTTTCTTAAATTGACGCTTATGGTGATATTTAGGGATCTACCTCCCAGAGAAGCACAGAACCATTATTACAGCCGCTAACAAGGGTTTTTCCATCAGGACTAAAAGCGATACCATTGACCCGAGTTATATGACCCGTGAGTGTTTTCTTATGTTCGTAGGTGTGCGCATCCCATAATTGAATCGTGCCGTCAGCACAGCCACTTGCGAGGATTTTCCCATCCGGACTGAACACTAAGCACATCAAAAATGGATGCCCGTTAAGTGTAATTTTGGTTTTCCATGTGTCTATATCCCATAGATGGATTATCCCATCATCGTCTCCACTTGCGAGGGTTTTTCCATCTGGACTGAACGCTAAACCGTCCACCCATTCATTATGTTCGGTAAGTACCATTTTATTTTTACCAATTGCAACATCCCAGAGACGAATAGTTTCATCATTACTTCCGCTTGCAAGGATTTTTCCATCTGGACTGAACGTGATACTCTTGATCAACTTTTTTGCAATAAGTGTTCTTTTATGTTCGCCTGTGTGTGCATCCCAGAGGTGAATAGTATCGCCATCTTCACTCGCAAGTATTTTTCCGTCCGAACTGAGTGCTATATGCTCAACAAAACCCGTATGTCCAGTAAGCATCAATTTGTGTTCGCCGGTGTGTGCATCCCAGATGTGGATGTCATCGTCAGTCCCACAAAAAAGAGTTTTTCCATCAGGGCTGAACACCATACTGTAAACCGATTGTATCTGCCCATTTTTAGGCTCGTTAAGTGTTCTTATGGGTTGCCTTGTATCCGCATCCCATAGACGAATAATTCCACTGGCGTCCCCACTTGCAATATAGTCCCCATTCGGATTGAACGCAATACTGCGGACCTCCTGCGAATGTCCAGTGAATATCTTTTTCGCATCGCCAGTGTGTGCATCCCAGAACCGGATAGTGCCATCGCCACCGCCACTCGCAATTGTTTTTCCATCCGGACTGAACGCTAAGCCCCCGCGTCCGGCATTTCGCGGGTGTTCGGTGCGTATTTTCCTGTGTGTACCAGTGTGTACATCCCATAGACAGATTGTTTCATCTTCATAAGAGGTAGTAGCAAGTATTTTGCCATCAGGGCTAAACGCTAAGTGGATAACGTGATCCTCATGTTCGGAGAGGATCATCTTGAGTTCGCCTATGTTTAAGTCGTAGAGGTAGACAGTGCCATCTACACTACCAAGAGCGACTGTTATTCCATCTGGACTGAACGCTGCACCTATAGCAGCGCAATCGGGATGCAAATCGAATGTTTTCTTGTGTTCACCCGTGTCTGAATTCCACAAACTGATTCTGTCTTTATTACTTACAACCACAATGGTATCGCTGTCTGGCGTGAATGAAAAATTATGACCCGCAACATGCATGAGTGTATACTTCGCCTCTCCGGTGATAGCATCCCATAATCGGATAGTGCCTTCCCGATTACTACTCGCAAGTATTTTGCCATTCGGACTGAGTGCTATGCATGTGATATATTCTCCATTATGCCCAATGAGCGTTTTTTGCGTCCCTGCGATTCTATCATATAGGGTAATAGTGCCATCAACATTTCCACTCACCAAGATGCGTCCATCTGGACTGAAGGCAAGACAGTCGTTTTGAAAACTCGTATTTCCTGTGATTAGACCTGCCTCTTGATGTACTGTTACATCGTAAAGCCAAATACCGATGCCACTCGCAACAGCCAGAAACTTACCGTCAGGAGAATATTTTATATCGGCTATATACCCTTTACTGAGACGCGCTTTGGCATCTTCAGGCAGGTTCCATTGCATAGCCTCTTGTGTTAGGTTGTTTTTCACTTTTTCTGTTCCTTTTGTTAGACCGTTGTTAATGTTTTTGCTGCGGTGAGTATCACCACCAACTCGATTTTGCAATTCAGGTTTTGATTCAATATTAAGAACGACTGGCGCGTCAACGATTTCAATAGTGGGTTCAGATTTTGCCTCAACACTATACGGTTGCTGAAAATTAGCGGTGAATTGCTTGCTCGCGCCCATCAATAAGATAACCAAAATAACGGATGTGCCTAAAGCTGCAAACGGTAGCAAAGGTTTCCCTCCTGATGGAGAAGTTTGTTTGATTGTATCAATACGCTGCATGATGTTTTCAGTTAAATCTGGTCGTAATGGGACACTGCCGAGGGTTTCCCGAATGATGTGTTCTTCATTTTGTAAACGTTCTCTTGCACGTTTAAGTCTACTTTTAACTGTATTTGGCGATACACCTAAAAACTTGCTAATTGCTTCGCAGCTCATTTCTCCGAGATAGTGAAGGACCATCACTGTGCGTTCGCTCTCTGGCAGTTTTTCCATGAGTTTTTGCACAATTTCCCGACGACATTCAACTGCCGTTTCTTCGCGCTGTTCAATGACATAGTCTGCATAAGCGGCTTCTTCAAGTGTTTCTACGCTGGTCGCTTCAAGCGATTGTGTCCGTAGTTTTTTCTTTCGAAACCATGCTTTGCAAAGCCTATCAGCAATAACGTAGAGCCATCCGGCAAACTGGCTCGGATTTTTTAACGAGGCAAGTTTTTTGTGTGCCTGCAGAAAAGTATCTTGTGTGATTTCTTCAGCGATGTGGAAATCACCTATTTTGCGCCATGCGAGTGCATGCACACTTTTCTGGTATTTTTTAACTAACTCGCTGAAAGCAGCTTCGTCACCTGACAATGTTCTGTGGATTAGTTCAAAATCATCTCTTTCCATCGGAAACCCCCATAATCAATTTAGGTTTACAAAATAGGTGACGCGTTTTTTAAGGGTATAGGTTGCAGAATTGTCATAATTGAAACAAAACCTGCTTTTTTGTGTGGACAAAACACTAAAACATGCACAAAAAATTGTGTTATTACCAACGCAGGTATGATGAATTGGGAACATTAGGGATCTATCTCCCAGAGAAGCACAGAACCATCGTCACTACCGCTCACGAGGGTTTTACCATCCGGACTGAAGTCGACACTGTTAACGTGATTTGTATGGCCCGTAAGTGTTTTCTTGTGTTTACCGGTGTATGTATCCCAGAGGCGAATATCGCCGTCCCTGCTCCCACTTGCGAGGGTTTTACCATCAGAACTGAACGCTAAACTGTACACCCAATCTGTATGCCCTACAAGTGTAAATTTGGTTTTCCCTGTGTCCACATCCCATAGATAGATTATCCCGTGCTCGTCTCCACTTGCGAGTATTTTTCTATCTGGGCTGAAAGATACAGCTTTAACCGGCCCAGTATGTCTATGTCCAGTCAGTATCATCTTGGTCTTACCAGTATCAACATTCCAGAGGTGAATGTCGCTGTCCGGGCTCCCACTTGCGAGGGTTTCACTATCAGGACTGAACGCTATAGTCTCAACCCAATCTGTATGCCCAGTCAGTGTTTTTTTGTGTTCACCAGTGTGCAAATCCCATAGACGTATTGTATTGTCCTTATTTGCAGTAGCGAGAGTTTTACCATCAGGGCTGAGTGCCATGCTGAGCTCCATGCCGATAGCACCCCACCTATGCTCAGCGAATAGCGTTTTGTGTTCGTTAGCGTGAACATCCCATAGAAGGATGGTCGTGTCCTTACCATCGCTTGTGTATTGTCTAGCGACTATTTTTCCAGCTGGAGTGATGCCTATAATATCTCCCCCACTCGGAAATTCTAGCTTTTTAATGTGTTCTCCTGCGCCTGCATCCCACACGCGAATAGCAAGCAAATTTGCACTTATGAAAAAACGACCATTAGAATTGAACGCCACCTTATCAACATTTTCAATATGTCCAGTGATTATATTTTGCAGGTTACCCGTGCGCGCATCCCAAAAGCGAATGGTACTGTCATCGCTTCCACTCACGAATGTATTCCCATCCGGACTGAACACTATATCGCGAATACTGTACGTATGTCCAGAGAGTGTCAGCTTGTGTGCGCCAGTGTGCACATCCCATAGACCGATTATCCCATAATATGATGAACCTGCGAATGTCTTTCCATCCGGACTGAATACCATATATTCAACATCCTCAAAAAGTCCGTCCACAAAATGCCCAGCAAGAGTAGGTTTGAGTTCACCTGTGTTTAAATCGTAAAGATAGATGGTACCATTATGTTCCTCATCAAAATGCCCAGTAAGAGTAGATTTGAGTTCACCTGTGTTTAAGTCGTAAAGATAGATAGTGCCGTTATGTTCCTCATCCGGACTGCCCATAGCGTATGTTTTCCCATCCGGACTGAGCGCAAACCTCCATACGGAATCTGTCTCTGTGTGTCTATGAATTGTTATCTTATGTTCACTGGTGATTGAATTCCAGAGACTAATTTTTCCGTTCCAATTGCCGCAAACAATTGTTTCACCATCCGGTGTAAAAGATAAGAAGTTATTGAACTGAATCGTGAGACTGGTAAACGTAGATATTAGTTCTCCTGTGATTACATCCCATAATCGGATAGTATCGTCATTTCCACTTGCAATTGTTTTTCCATCCGGACTGAATGCAATGTTCAAGTCTGATGTTAAATCTATGTGCGCGTTAAGCGTTTTTTGCGTCCCTGTGCTTCTATCCCACAGGATAATGGTACCATCCTTACTTGCACTTGCAAAAAAACGTCCATCCGGACTGAACGTAATATTGGAGACTACACTCGTATGTTCTGTAAGCAAGGCGACCTCTTGATGTGTTGTTGTGTCGTATAACCAAATGCCGATACCACTCGCCACTGCAAGTATAGCACCATCGGGAGAATACTGGATTTCGTATATCCTACCTTTACCGAGGCGTGCTTTAGCACTTTCAGGTAAGTTCCATTGCATAACATCTTGTGGTATATTGTTTTGCATAGATTTAGTTCCTGTTGATAAACCTTCGTTACTGTTTTTATTGGGAACGGCATCGTTTCCAACCCGGTTTTGTAATTCAGGTTTTGATTGAATATTAAGAACGACTGGTGTGTCAACAATTTCAATAGTGGGTTCTGATTGTGCATCTACACTATACGGTTGCTGAAAATTTGTGATGAATTGCTTGCTTGCACCCATCAACAAAATAACCAAAATAGCAGATGCGCCTAAAGCTGCAAACGGTAGCAACGGCTTACCTCCTAATGGAGAAGTTTGTTTTATTGTATCAATGCGCCGCATGATGTTTTCAGTTAAATCTGGTCGTAATGGGACACTGCCGAGGGTTTCCCGAATGATGCGTTCTTCATTCTGAAAACGCTCGCGCGCACGTTTAAGTCGACTTTTAACCGTATTTGGAGATACACCTAAAAACTTGCTAATCGCTTCACAACTCATTTCTCCGAGATAGTGGAGGACCATCACCGTGCGTTCGCTCTCGGGCAGTTTTTCCATGAGCTTTTGCACAATTTCCCGGCGACATTCAACTGCCGTTTCTTCGCGCTGTTCACAGACATAGTCCGCATAAGCGGCTTTTTCAAGCGTTTCCTCACTGGTCGCTTCAAGTGATTGTGTCCGTAGTTTTTTCTTTCGAAACCATGCTTTGCAAAGTCTATCAGCAATAACGTAGAGCCATCCGGCAAACTGACTCGGATTTTTTAACGAGGCAAGTTTTTTGTGTGCCTGCAGAAAAGTGTCTTGTGTGATTTCTTCAGCGATGTGGAAATCACCTATTTTGCGCCATGCAAGGGCGTGAACACTTTTTTGGTATTTATTAACTAACTCACTGAAAGCAGCTTCGTCACCTGACAATGTCCTGTGGATTAGTTCAAAATCATCTCTTTCCATCGGAGACCTCCATAATCAATTTTGACTTACAAAATAGGTGACGCGTTTTTTTGGTGTATAGGTTGCAGAATTGTCATAATTGAAACAAATTTGGATTCTTTATCTAAAATATTCTATTTCACTCCTGTCCATATTATACCAAATTAACGGATTTTATCTTGTTTTATTAGTTACAGGCAGAATACGTGTATGGTATTTTGCACTGGTTAGGAAACCGAACCTTATATGTCAATTTAGGTATAAATCCATTGGGGCATCGTCTTCAGTGAATCAACGCCAAATACGCGTTTGGTATTTGGCGTTGATTCACGGGACTAAAGAGGAGTTGTTCACCGTTTTCTATAAATATATCGTCCCTAATGAAGATTAAAAAATAAACTGGGTAATATGGCGAGGTTAGAAACCTCGCCAGCAGAGATGTACACCTGCTGCTGGCGAGGTTTCTAACCTCGCCAATGTCCAGGTAATTGTGTATTTCACTATAATTTTGAAACTCGATTTGTATATTGTAGAGATTAACAACTACAGATACGGTTTTAAATCCCAGAGGAAGATGGTGCCATTGGAACAACCACTCGCTAACATGGTGCCATTTGGAGAAAATGCAAGTGATTGCACAGGTGAGTTATGTCCCTGGAAGGCATGAATTTGTTCACCTGTAGCGACATCCCATATCCGAATTGCCAGATTCTCCCATCCCTCCTGCCACCAAGTCGCTCCTGCAAGATACTGTCCACACGGTGAAAATACGAGTGGATATGTCTGTTGGTATACTTCCGGTTGCGATATGGAACGGACCTTTGTGAACTGCTTAGCACACCAGAAACGAATCTCATTTTTCAAAGAACCAGCAATAAGGTTACCACAAGGTGAATACACAAATCCCATCGGTCTGCAAGGCTCGTCAATAGGCAATCTGGCAATTTCTTTGCCTAATTCTATATCCCATACTCGAGCAGTCTCGTCATCTGCCCCACTCACAAGCCGTTTTCCGTCGAGTGAATATGCAAGTGTGTGGATATAATCTGTATGTCCCGTAAGTAAAATCGGATGCTCAGGTTGTTCGAGATTCCACACATAGACTGTGCCTTCTCTGGTTCCTTTCGCAATATACTCACCTGTCGGAGCAAGTACATCATGATGCCCCCATTCATAAGGTTCATCGGGAAGCGTGAACTCAGCAATCAGTTGATCGGGCATACTGGCAACACAGATGCTATCCTCATCAAGAGCATAAGATACCAGTAGTTTACCAGAGGGTAAAAGGGTGATAGCATTTATCCATTCGCCTTTGAAAAATGTATCTCGGATACATTTCTTGTTAACATCCCATAATGCTAAACCTCGGATTATACTGCTTGCAAGCGTCTGGTCATCTACCCAAATTACCTTCGGAGCGGGCCACGGAAACTGCGGTTCTTGCACTATTGAAAACACCGGTTTTTTTGCTTCTGTCCGTTTATTAGGCGGTGTATTCGCCAATTGTTGTGTATATGCTATTGCTATGCTTCTGGCAAGATCATATAAACCAGTGCCACTCGTCATCTCAAATAACTTTTCCCGATTTTCCATGTCCCATACTTCTATAGGATTAGAAAAATTAACAAATCCCAAAGCATATAATTTTCCATCTTTTGTGTAAAACGGATCGCTAAAGTTAGGATAAACCTTTTTTTCTGAACCTGTCGCAATATCCCACACTCGTAGGACCCCATCACTTGATGCAACATATTGTCCACACGGTGAAAAAGCGACATCATCTATCCAATCGTCATGTTCTGTAAATTGTGCAATATGTTCCCTTGATGTTATATCCCATACTGAAACCCAGCGGTCAACGCGTTTGCCATCGTTCACGGTTTCGTCATGACATGCTCCTGCTAACAAGCGATTGTCCGGAGAAAAGGCAAAATTTCTTCCTGCAAACTTGAGGACCACCTCACCCGTTTCTGGGCACCAGACATAAATTTGATCGCCTTCTGTATCAGGGTTCACAACTTCATTGTAGTTCTCCTTGTCGTTTGAATAAAGTTTGGGATTCCCCGCGGTAGCGGCAAGTAGTTCACCATCCGGTGAAAATTGAAGGTCGTATATATCGTTTGACTTCCATTTGTGTTCTCCCCGATCCATCTGTGCGATGCACTCACCAGTTTGGATGTCCAACACCTTGACAACGCCATCCATACCTGCTGTCGCAATCCATTTACCATTTGACGAACATACAAGATTGTTATAGGCATCATGATCATCAATCTGCAGGACGCACTCACCGCTTTGTATATCCAGTACCTTGATGGTTCTGATTCCTGTAATTGTATATATGATGATCCATTTACCATCTGGTGAAAAATCGATGGAACTGACGTGTCCTTTCCCCGGTTCCCATAACGAAATAGGCGACATTGAAGAAACATCATACCACCATATCCCCATTCCAGTGCTTACAGCAAAATACGAGCCATCGGGTGAAAGTTTAGCATCTTCCACGTTCCCTTTACCAAACCTAACAATTGCATCCTCTGGTAATGCCCAAGTTTGCCCTGTAGGGTCGTTGGCAACAACATTAACACTGCAGGTTTTCGACTTGGTTCGGCTTTATTTGTCTCAATCTGAATTGGACTGTGTGATTCAACATTTTTTAAAGTCATAACGCCTCCTCTTATCGGTTCTGCATCAAATTCCTCACGCAGTAGTTTTCGTATCTCCCTTAATTTTGTTTTTACTGTACCAACAGCGAGATTGAACTCCTCCGAGATTTCTTTGATACTCCACGATTCTAAGTAAAACAATTCTGCTACAGAACGTACCTTTTGTGGTAAGTGATGGATAGCTTCTTTTACATCAGCAATCAATTGTGCTTCTCGATACCGCGCTGCAGCATGTTGGTCTATGTTTTCAACTAATACAGACTGTTCATGCGGGACTTCACTACGGAATTGCTTTGCTAAAGTGTAGTATCGCTTGCATGCGTTGTAAGCAATACGATGCAGCCATGCACCAAAACTATCTACATTTCTGAGGTCTCTGATGTTTTGCCATACAGCTACCCAGATGTCAGTGTGAATTTCTTCAGCGTCTCGACGTTGTCTCGAATTGGAGATAATGACACCCCTAATCCGTGGTGTCCAACGAGAAATGAGTTCGGCAAATGCCTCCTCATTCTTGTCTTGTACGCGCTGAATCAGTTCTTCATCTGTTAGGTTGCTGAAAGCAAGAAAATCGTTGCGCATAAACAAATTCCTGAACCAGTTTTATTGTATAGAGGAGGGTTTTTGGGAAAAAGGTTTAAAAAAGTTACGTCTTGTGAATTTTAGACAATCACAGATAAGGCGTTAGATCCCAAAGCAGGATAGTGCCATCATAACTTGCACTGGCTAATAGTTTGTTATCTGGAGAGAAAGCAAGTGCATGAATATCTGTTGGATGTCCTCTAAATGTAACAATCTGTTTCCCGGATTCAACATACCATAAACAGATGACCATATTCTCCATACCTTCTTGCCACCAAGTCCCTGCTGCGAAATATTTTCCACACACAGAAAACTCAGCAACGTTAAACACATGCTCTAACCCTTTTGGTAGGGACAACCGGGTAAGGTAGTCATTCTGTTCCACATCATACAAATATGAGTTATTTCCAAGAGAAGACAGATATTTACCATCATGAGAAATATGCACGACCTCACGAGATCTTGGTTTCAAATGTCTCAAAACGAGCATTCCGAGAATGCTTGTGGCAGTATTATTTGGAGAAGTCTCTATTATTTCACCAAGTTCAACGTCCCATAAAACAATCATTGGAGAGGTTGATTGTGATTCACTTGCAAGTATTTTTCCATCAAAACTGAACTGCAAATCAGTAATTGAATCGTCATCGCCTTCATCATTTTGTTCAAGAGGATGTATTATTTCATAGAGTTGATTCTCACTTTGGACATCCCACACCTTTATCTTACCATGTTCATCTGCATAAGCGAAAAACTCTCCAGTTGGTGATAATGCAGGAGATGCACCCCAATATTCGTGTCCCGTTCCTTCAATAAGAGGAATACCATTCCCATCAGCTTCCCAGAGCGTAACAGTATCATTTTTGAGACTGGCAACATAGAATTGTCCATCTATAGTTTTATATACATACTGTCTTTTCCCAGCTGAGTCCACTTGAACTGCTGGACGTGAACGTCTACTTTCAATATCCCATAACATAACACCTTCATGATGATGTTTTACAGCTAATGTTTTGCCATCATCTGAAAACACTGCGAATGTAGGAAACGCATTACGAGTATGGGTGGAAGCAGGGAATGAAATAGGCGAATGTGTAATCTGTCGCTTATATGGGTATTTAGGTGTCCTTATGTTGATGAAGTCATGTCTGCATTCGTAAGCAAGTTGTGAACCATTTGAAAATTCTACAGTGTTACCCCAATCACCTTCACGAGAAAACCGGACAGTATTGCCCCAAACTTGATCGTTATAGAATTCCTCACCACTTTCGAGGTCACGGACAGAGATAGTGGCGGGACCGGTTTCATCAAAATGGACAATCACTGCTCGGAGATTGCCATCTGGTGTCCAAGAAGGCACAATACGATATACATCACCATAATCGCTATAACACTGCACATGTTGCCAAGTAGCGACATCCCAGACGTACACCTTTCTGTCTTCGCCCCCTGAAGCGAGAAACCTTCCACAAGGTGAAAAGCAGAGCGTTGAGATCCAATTGGTGTGTGCTGATAGGCACGCGATTTGTTCAGCACTTTCCATATTCCATACGATTATTGACTCAGCATCGTCAGATTCAGATGGGCTGCATGAAAACGCTACCAGACGAGTATCAGGTGAGAAACCAATCGGACTATCATAGCTTTCTTCTTCAGTGTCTGCAGTGAATTGTGCAATGGGTTTAGCGGTTTCAGCATGCCATACTTCAGCGGTAGGAGCACTTGCATAAGCAGCTGCAAGATATTGACTATCATGTGAAAAAGTCAACTTTGTAATATAATCATCTATTTTTACTTGTGTTATGCACGCGCCATTTTGGATGTCCAATACCTTTAGGATTTTGTCTGAATTGCATGCTGCAATCCATTTTCCATTAGGTGAAATGGCTATGTGAAAAATCATACCGCGTTCCGACTCCCATAGCGCGATAGGTGATAGGGTCTCCAAGTCATACACCCAAAGACCTAATGTGTTTCCTACTACAAAGTATTGTCCATCTGGTGAGAAAGCAAAGTCAGGATTACATCCGCGTCCCAAACGCGCAATCGCACCTTCAGGAAGTGCCCAAGTTGTCACATCAACGCTATCAAAGTCTTCTGGTATGCTTATTACAGATTTGTTGTTTTTCAACACAATTTCTCCTTAATTTAAAGATATGGGGTTAGATCCCAAAGCAGGATTGTACCATCATAACTTGCACTCGCTAAGAGTTTGTTGTCTGGTGAGATAGCAAGTGCCTGCACGTCTGTCGGGTGTCCCCAAAAGGTTGTTAAATGTTTGCCTGTTTCTACTTCCCACAAACAGATTGGCATCTTCTTCATACCTTCTTCCCACCATGCACCAGCGGCAAGATATTTCCCACACGCAGAAAATGCAGCAGCATGCATATGTTCACACTCTTGTGGTAGGGACAACCGGATATGAATTTCACTCTGCTTCAAGTCATACACAAACGTTTCACCACCGCTGCAAGCCAAATACTGTCCATCAGGGGAAAATTCTATAAATTTATAAGGTTCTTGATTTAATCCAGCCTTATGTAATTTACAATGTGCAATGTTCCAAAACAATATCTCATTACCGTTGCAGACGAGGTACTGTCCACACGGAGAAAAACCAATGATTGATGGGACTGTATCACTTTGAAACGCACCTATCTCCTCACCGTTACCAATGTCCCACAACTTAACATCTCCATAAGTTGATTCACTTGCGAGTAATCTTGTATCATAGCTGAATTTCAATGTTTTAATAGTATCTCTATCTTCTTCATCCTCTACATAATCTTCATCTTCTTCAAAGAATTCATCTTCTTCAAAGAATTCATCTTCTTCAAAGAATTCATCCTCTTCATAAATTTCATCAAATTCCCTAAGAGGGTGTATTAATTCAAAGAGTTTCCCGCCACTTTGTACATCCCACACCTTTATGTTACCATCTTCATCGGCATAGGCGAAAAGCGTGCCTGTTGGTGATAATGCAGGAAACGCGCTCCAGTATTTGCGTCCCGTTCCTTCAATAAGAGGGATACCATTCCCATCTGCTTCCCAGAGCGTAACAGTGTCATCTTTGATGCTTGCGACATAGAGTTTTCCAATATCGGTTTTATATAGAAACTGATTTTTCCCTGCTGATTCCACTTTTACAGCAGGGCGTGACCTTTTACTCGCAATATCCCACAACACAACACCTTCATGATGATGTTTCACTGCTAATGTTTTGCCATCATCCGAAAACACTGCAAATGTAGGAAACGCATAAGGCGAATGTGTAGATGCAGGAAATGAAATAGGCGAATGTGTGAACTGCCGCCTATATGGGTGATCAGGGGTCCACACATTGATAAATTCATGCCTGCATTCATAAGCAAGTTGCGAACCGTTTGAAAATACTACGGTGTTGCCCCAATCATCTGCATCAGAAAATTGGACAGTATTGCCCCAAACTTTATCAGAATAAAGTTGTTCACCACTCTCAAGGTCATGCACAGTGATAGTGGTTGGCTCTGTATCGTCATGTTCTACGATCACCGCACGTAAAATTCCATCGGGTGTATAGGACGGAATGATGCGATACAGATCACCATAATCAGCATAAGACTGCACTTTTTGCCAAGTTTCCACATCCCATACGTACACGGTCCCATCTTCGCCTCCGGAGGCAAGATACCTCCTACACGGAGAAAAACAAAGTGTTGAGACCCAAGAAATATGCTCGCTGAGGGATGCAATTTGTTGCTCACTTCCTACTTCCCACACGACAATTTCATCTGCATTATGATATGTTTCGCTTCTACATGTAGATGCTATCAGTTCCATATCAGGAGAGATGCTGATTGATCTGTGGAAACTTGCTTGTTCAATATCTGAATAGTATTGTGCAACTGGTTTACAGGTTTCCGCATCCCAGACTTCAACGACAGCAGACCGGGCATAAGCAGCTGCGAGATATTGATTATCGGATGAAAAGGTGAGTCCTGAAATATAATCATTTGTTTCTAATTGCGTTATGCACCCACCATTTTGAAGGTCTAATACTTTTAGTATGTGGTCTGAATTGCTGATGGCAATCCACTTTCCATTAGGTGAAAAGGTGACACATCCAATCATACCCCGTTCCGTTTCCCAAAGTACGACAGGGTTTAGTGTTTCCAAGTCATACAACCAGAGTCCTACCCAAGTTCCGACTGCAAGATAACGGTGGTCTGGAGAAAATGCTATATCGGGTACGCAGCCCCGCCCTAAACGCGCAATCGCGCCTTCAGGGAGTGCCCAAGTTGTTACATCAATGTTATCAAAGTCTTCTGGTATGCTTATTGCAGATTTGTTGTTTTTCAACACAATTTCTCCTTATTTTAAAGATATGGGGTTAGATTCCAAAGCAGTACCGTGCCTTCATGGCTTGCACTGGCTAAAAGTTTGTTATCTGGAGAGAAGGCGAGTGCCATTACATCTGTGCTGTGTCCCCTAAAGGTGACAAGATGTTTTCCACTCTCGACTTCAAACAAACAGATAGGAAAGTTTTTTGTTGTCTTATTCCAAGATGCAACGTTTGCCAAGTACTGCCCACACGGTGAAAATTCAAGTTTTTCAACATACTCACATTCTGGGGGCAGTGACAACCTTGCTTCAATTTGAAATCGAGTTAATGTATATAAGTTTGTTTCGTCCTCACAAGGCTTGCGATGGGTAATATCCCAAATCACGAGATCTTCTGTTCCACTGCAAGAAAGGTACCGTCCACACGGAGAAAATTCAATGATTCCCGTGACTTTATCACTCGGAAACGTTTCTATCTCTTTGCCAAGTTCCATATCCCACAATTTGAAATTATTAGACTTTGATTCGCTTGCAAGTATTTTTCCATCATGACTGAATTCCAACTCATCTACAAAATCACCATCATCTTCATCATCGTCGTCATCACTCGGTTCAAGGGGATGTGTCAAATTATGAAGTTTCTTCTTATTCTGTACATCCCACACTTGGACGGTGCCGTCTGCGTCAGCACAAGCGAAAAGCGTGCCTGTCGGTGCCAAGGCGGGAAACGCGCTCCAATATTCACGTCCCGTTGCTTCAATAAGTGGATTCCCGTCACTATCAGTCTTCCAAAGTGTAACAGTGTCGTCTTTGATACTTGCGGCATAGAGTTTTCCGCTCTCGGTTTTATATACAAACTGATTTTTCCCTACCGATGCCTCTTTTATTGCGGGACGTGAACGTTTGCTTGCAATATCCCATAGCACGACACCTTCCTGATAGTATTTCACGGCTAACGTCTTTCCATCTCCTGAGAATACCATTGAGTCTGGAAACGAGATAGGCGAATGCATGAATTGACGTTTGGTAGGATTGTCAGAAGTCCACACGTTGATAAATTCATGTCTGCGTTCATAAGCAAGTTGTGAACCGTTTGAAAACAGGACACTGTTTCCCCAATCAAATATGTAAGAAAAATCTATTGTATTGCCCCAAACTTGATCATTATAAATTTGCTCATCACTTTCAAGGTCACGGATAGAGATGGTAGCGGGCCCGGTATCGTCATAATGGACAATCGCTGCGCGTAGAATGCCATCGGGTGTCCAAGAAGGAATAATACGATATACACGACCATAATCGGTATAACGCTGCACCTGTTGCCAAGTATTAACGTCCCAAACATACACGGTGCCATCTTCACCACCGGAGGCGAGGAACTGCCCGCACGGTGAAAAGCAGAGAGACGTTACCCAACGGGTGTGTGCCGAGAGGCACGCGATCTGTTCGCCGCTTTCCATACTCCATACTATTATTGACTCCGCCCCGTCACTGGTAGCGGTGCTGCACGTAGATGCTATCAGTCGAGTATCAGGTGAGAAACTGACAGGTTGATAATGTCCCGCTCTTTCATCGTCTGTAGTGAATTTTGCAAACGGTTTACCGGTTTCTGCATGCCAGACTTCAACAACAGAAGAACTGCCATGGACAGTATAGGCAACTGCGATATACCGGTTATCGGGGGAAAAGGACATGTTATCTACGTACGTCTCTAATTTTACCGATATCAAGAACGTGCCATTCTGGATATCCCAAATCTTAAGCATTCGACCTGAATGACTGGCGGCTATCCATTTACCGTTAGGTGAAAAGGCGACAGCTTCGACCACCCCTTGTTCTGCATTCCAAAGTGCAACAGGCGAAAGTGTTGTGAGGTCATATAACCAGAGTCCTAAACAGGTGCCAATGGCAAGTGACTGCCCATCAGCTGAGAACGTCATTTTAGGTTCACTGCCGCGCCCTAACCTGGCAATCGCACCTTCGGGAAGTGCCCAGGTTGTTACGTCATCACCACCAACTCCTTTAGGTGATGAAATTATCGGTTTTTTGTTATCCATCATACATCTCCTTGTCTACAGATACGGTGTCAAGTCCCACAGCAGGATTGCACCGCTTGTGCCAGCACTTGCCAAAAGCGTGTTATCAAGAGAAAACGCAAGAGAAGATATGCTTTCTGTTAACTCAAACGTAACAATAGGTTCGTCTCCGTTGCGGATATCCCAAATACATATATACCCATCACGTGTCCACGTATCAGGACTGCAAGCGACATATTGTCCACATGTAGATAATGCAAACGCTTCAATATATTTTGGCTTCCACCAGTTTGGTTTAGGGATTTCCGACACTTTTTCATCCTGTAGAATATCCCATAAATCTATTGAATCATAATTACCCCAGCCTGCCCCCGACCAATCACACCAGATTTGTGAGGAATTTGGTGAAAACGCAAGGAATTGTATTCCATCCTCACTTGAATACCGGTCCAGAGGTTTACGTTGAACAACATCATAGATTTGACCAGAACGACTGATAAGATATGTGCCATCTTGACTAAATTCTATGTAGGGTGAGTTATGCGTTTTTTCTGTCGTATAGGTGTCATAGATTTCACCTGTTGCGATATCCCAGATATAGACCTTACCATTCTCGTCTATGCAGGCGAGTAAATTGGCAGTAGAGGAGAAAACCGCGTCAGACACTTCAGCTTGTATAGAAAACGATGCAATCGGTGTGTCTGCTCCCAATTCCCAAAGTCGAACACTACTTTCATCACCGGAAGTGACAAAATGCTTTCCTTCAGACGATACCTCCACACAAAAATAACGTTCTCCCCATCCATCTGAATCCGGTTTCATGCCGAGGGGTTTAAAAATGTGAGGTGGGTCATTGGAATGTGTAATATCCCAACTGAAAATACCATCATGCCTGTCTGTTGTGATTAACGCCTTTCCATCTAAAGAAAACTGCTGCGGACCTACAAAAAATCCAGCGGTATGCCCCAAAGAGATTAATTGGTCTTCGCCTTCAATCCAAATATGCACATCGTTTTCACTCTCGAATGCAAGACGTGTTCCATGTGAATAGTCTATATTATAGGGTCCAGTTTCTTCTGGGTGTTGATAAAGTATTTCATTGTTATCTAAATCATGCATTGAAAATGCGTCATCTTTGTACGCGTAAACAGTGGATAAGAGTCGGTTTTCCGGTGCATAACTGATATTATGGTAACCTTTGTCCTCCACTTCTTGATAAACTTTATGCAGGTGCCAAGGTTGCGGTTCTGCTGAGGATAGTGCTGGGACTTTCCATACCTTGGTAATACCGTTGTCACATATAGCCATAAACTTTCCGCACGGTGAAAAAGAGATAGAACTGACATCTTTACCCCCATCAAGAGTGGTGAGATGTTTTCCTGTTGCTAACTCATAGACTACGACTTGGCCTGCATCTAACAACCATCTTCCATCAATTACAGGATATCCATTCGTATTAAACGGTTCAGGTGCTCCATCGGGGGAAGCAAAAGCGAGTAAGCTGCCATCAGGTGAAAATGCAAGCGGGTTGGTCCCCACATACAATAATTCTCGCGTCGGACGATTAGAGGTTGCATCCTCTTGTAGATTTTCTGGAAGCCGCCAGACTTCAACACTACAATATAGTTTCTTCTCGGGATTAGAACTTCTATTTGTTCCTCCTACAGCAAACCATTCTCGATTGGGTGAAAAGATAAGTTCGGAATTACCTCCACTTTCATCTCGCGGTAACTCTGCTAAGCAATTACCGCTCTCCACATCCCAGATTTTGATAGGACCGCCCCAGCTGCTTGTTGCTATCCATTCTCCACAAGCAGAAAAGGCGACAGCCGAAATTTGTGTTCCTACTTCCCAAAGTGATAGAGGTGTACGCTTAGTTACATCATACAACCACAAACCGAGATAACTTCCAATGGCGAGAAGCGTGCCATTTGGGGATAATGTCATTGTCACGCTATTACCTTTTCCTAACCTGGCAATAGCACCTTCAGGTAAATGCCATGTGCTGCTATCTGTGCTATCGTAGTCAAACTGAAGCGATATATTCTTTTTCATGATAATGCCTCCAACTTACATGCTATCAGGACTTACACATTCCCCCTTGATAAGGGGGTTAGGGGGTTAAAAAGTCGTTATTTTAGGTCCTTAACCCCCTAAATCCCCCTTATCAGTGGGACTTTAAGAGAAACTGCGTAAGTCCTGATGCTATTTTATATTTCAATCAAAAGTGTTTCCAACTTTCTGAGCGTCCCACAAAAGGATGGTGCCATCATCACCGCCGCTGGCAAGGGTTCTGCCATCGGGACTAAACACCAAAGCCTCAATGTCAGCATAGTGCCCACTCAAGACAGCTCGTAGGTTACCGGTGTGGGCATCCCATAATCGAACTTTATCATCTTGACCGCCACCTGCAAGGATATTTCCATCGGTGGAAAATGCCAACGCATAAAGGTTATCTGGCACTGCAAAGGTTGAAAGATGTTCACAATTTTGTGGATCCCATAGCCGAATTGTTCCATCCCAACCTGCGCTGGCAAGGACTTTTCCATCTGACGAAAATGCTATTGCACCAATCTTTTCGGTATGTCCCTTAAGAACAGTAAGCGGATGCCCTGTGTTTGCATTCCATAAACGAAGTGTCCCATCAGCACTACAACTTGCAAGGATTGTACCATCAGGTGAACCGGCAACTGCCAATATATTATCAGTATGTCCTGTTAAAAGTGCTAATTGATTCCCTGTATCAATGTCCCATAATCGGATTGTGTTGTCGTCACTCCCACTGGCAAGTGTCGTGCTATTTGGGACGAATGCTAATGTGCGGATATAATCTGTATGTCCTTGCAAGATTGCGCTTTGGGTACCAGAGTTGACATGCCACAAGAAAATTCTCTCATTATTGGCATTTGCAAGCATTGCACCATCGGGAGAAAATGCAACATGATCAATAGAGTCGCGAGGACCGTCAAAAGGTGTCGACTCAGTGTAAGTATTCATATCCCACAGGTGAGGTGTATTATCACTTGCGCTGCTTGCAAGAACGCTGCCATCAGGCGAAAAATCGAGAAAAATGCTCCATCTTGCATGGCCGGTGATGACCCCCTTTTCGGTGCCGCTGTTTACGTTCCAAAATCGGATAGTGCTATCCTCACTAACACTTGCAAGCGTTTTGCCGTCAGGTGAGAACGCTGTGTCCCAAACTAATGCTTTATGTCCTATGAGCCGGGTGTGTTCTATACCAGTCCCAGCATTCCATATCCGTACAGAATGATCATCACAATTCGTTGCAGCAAGAGTGCCATCCGGTGAAAACACCGTTCGACCGAAACTCTCAAGGTCTGTCGCGAGAGTTGCCACCTTTTCGCCGGTAGTAACATCCCACAAACAGACGGTTTTGTCATGACTTCGACTGGCAAGTATAATGCCATTAGGAGAAAATGCCAAATTCCTAATATCATCTTCATGCCCGGTTAATGTGGAGAGATGTCTACCATCGCTGACATCCCAGAGGCAAATGGTGTTGTCAAAACCTCCGGTCGCAAGAACTTTGCTATCTGCAGAAAATGCTAACGTCATGATTGGCTCTGTATGCCCTATAACAGTAGAACGTAAACGACCAGTCCGACTATCCCAAAATCGGATTGCCTTATCCCATCCGACAGATGCAAAAGTTGTGCCATCTGGTGAGAGAATAATATTCTGAATATCCTTTGTCCGTTCCCTCAAGGTAATTTGGCGTTGTCCGATTTGCGTATCCCATAACGTAAATGAAATAGTGTCATCCCAATTTTGTGTGAAAAGGGTCGTGCCTTCCCACGAAAACGGAAGTGTGTTCGTGCCTTGATCCTGACCTTGCTGGAGAAGCGCAACTTCCTTGTAAGTATGGGCATCGTATATCCAAATACCGATCAAACCTGTGACTGCAAGTTGTGTTCCATCTGGTGAATATCGTACCTCTTCAAGGCCACCTTTGCCGAGACGTGCTTTTGCACCTGGGGGAAGCCCCCATTGTGTGTAGGGTGGTGGATTTTCCATATTCATATTATCAATACCTCTGTTTTGGTTAATGAATTTACTCTGTTAAATCCCATAAAATCACAGTGCTGTCTCTACATCCACTTACAAGCGTTTTGCCATCGGAAGAAAAAACTACAGAATTGATAGCACCTATATGTCCTTTCAGGGTTTTCAGAAGTTTTCCTGTAGCAACATCCCACAAAGATATATTATCCACAGCTACACTCACAAGTGTGTTGCCATCTGGTGAAAGGACAGCATAATATCCTTTTTCTATCGACTGTGTAATCTCCTTATTCTCTCCAGTAGTAACATCCCAAAAATTGATTTTCCCGTTGTCGTCTGCGGTTACAAGGGTTGTACCGTCAGGGGAAAAATCTATTGAATAAACATCATCTGCTTCAATTTTTATAGTTCTCACAAGTTCGTCAGTTGCAACATTCCAAAGATGAATGGTTGCATCGTCTTCAGTACTGGCTAAAATCTGTCCATTAGGTGAAAATAAAACTGTCCTAACACCTGATGCCTGCTTTTTAAAGGTTTTTAAATGTTCTCCCATATCAGCATCCCACAATCGGATCGTACCATCCCAACTTCCACTGGCAAGAGTTTGCCCATCTGGACTAAATACTACCGAGGAGACTCCTTCGGTGTGTCCTTTGAGAGTCGCCCTCTTATTCCATTTGCCAACATCCCATAGTAAAATTGTATTATCGTAAGTTCCAATACCGATTGTTTTTCCATCTGGAGAATATGCAATTGCAGATACATTACTATTAGTTTCTATCGTTCTCTGTAGTTTATGATTTTCTATATCCCAAATACGAACAATATAGTCAAAACTTGCTAATGTTTTCTCATTTGGAGAATATATCGCACCACCAACTACCTCAGAATATCCGGTGATTGTGTTTTGAAGTTCCCCGGTTCCCACATCCCAAAAATAGATGTCAAATCCGTTGGAAACGGCAAGTGTGCGCCCATCGGGTGAATACCTAAAATCATTAACACTTGTTCTTATTCCAGACATTTTGAGGTTATGTAATAACTCTCCTGCCTTGGCATCAAACAGTAGCATTGCCCCATCTTCATCGTCATCACAAGCAAAAGTTTTACCATCTGGAGAATGTTCCACAAAATTCAACTTTGTTTCCGATGTGATAGTCTTGATTTTCTCTCCTGTCTGACTATTCCATAACGTGAGTGTTTCATCAGAACTCACGATAGCAAGCGTTTTGCCATCTCTTGAAAAGTCAATAGAAGAGATCTCACTTGTCCCCTCTCTGAAATTACGCAAGAATTCGCCAGTATCGGCATTCCATAAGCACACATTGTTATCTCCACCCTGACTTGCAATCATTTTTCCATCTGGAGAATATTGCAGAGCATCTATGGAATTTGCGTGTGCTGCGAAAGTCAACTGAAGTTCACCTGTGGCGACATCCCAAAAACGGATGGCTTCACCGCTACCGCCTACAAGTCTGCTTCCATCAGAACTGAACTTCAATACCTTACACCCATGTTCTGTGAAGGTTGCTTTCAGTTCGCCAGTGACACCATTCCATAATCGGATGGTATTGTCGCTACTTGCTATTGCAAGTGTTCCGCCATCCGGGCTGAAGACGATGTAATTGACTTTAATTTTCTGCTCTGTGAGGGTCGCAATCAGTTCACCTGTAGATATATTCCATAGTTTTATCTCTGCAGGAGACCATTCGCCATCACCACTCTCGCTGACAAGTGTTTTGCTATCTGGACTAAAAAATACGCCCGTGACATAATCTGTATGTCCTGTTAGTAGGTGCAGCTCATCGTAGGTTTGTGTGTCATAGAGCCAAACACCGATTGTGCTTGCCACAGCAAGTCGGGTGCCGTCTGGTGAATATTCAAAATTAAAGACATACCCTTTCCCGAACCGCGCGATAGCACTCTCAGGCAGATAGTTTCTGATATAATCTTGAGCAAAACTAACAGAATGCAACGATAGAGACATGAAGACAATTGGAAATAGTAATAAACCAACATTTTTCATTGAAAGACTCCTTTTTGAACAAAACCGTCTATCTATTAAAAGCTTTTTCAAGGTCCCATATTAGAATTGTGCCATCGTAGCTACTGCTACCAAGTGTTTTCCCATCAGGGGAAAACATGATGTCAGTGATCCTTGAAATATGCCCAACAAAGGTGTGTATTTTCTTTCCCGTTTTTGCGTCCCATAGAAAAACTAAATCAAAGTAGCTGCCACTTGCAAAAGTGCTTCCATCAGGTGAAAACGCGAGAGATGTGACATCACCATTATGCGTGATTGGGGGTAAACGTAATTTGCCTGTTTTCACATCCCACACGTATATAATGTTTTCCTCTCCACCACTTATCAAACTTGTGCCATCTGGTGAAAATGCAATGTCATAAACATTGTCTGTGTGTTTGTTGAACGTTTTTAAGTGTTTGCCAGTGTTGGAATCCCACAACATAATAGTGTTATCGGAACTTCCGCTTGCAAGTATGTTTCCATCTGGGGAAAACACGATGGAATTCACAGGCTCTGCATGTGCCTCAAGCGTATTTAGCAGATCCCCGATAAGTGGTTGTTCACCAGTGTGAACCTCCCATAACCGGATGCTACCGTCGTGGTAGCCTGTAGCAAGTGTGTCACCATTCGGAGAATAGGCGATAGTGTTCACATTGGATCTTCCATCACCGAAGCTTCCCATAAACCTTCCTGTTTGCACATCCCACAAGCGAATTTTGCTCACAGATGTGAGATTACGTCCGCTTGCGATTGTATTCCCATCAGGAGAGAAAGCCGCAGCATAGAAAAAAGTGCGATAACCCGTGATAGTTTTGAGAAGATCTCCTGTTTGTAAATCCCACAATTGCAGTTTTACACCGTCCCCACTGGCGATGGTGTTGCCATCTGGGGTATACGCAATTGAATGTAACCGATACGTATGTCCAGTGATGGTTTTTGAGAGTGTCCAATCGTTACTGTTCCAGAACCGGACCGTGCCAGCGGAACTTCCACTGGCAAGCACTGTGCCATTTGGTGAATATGTTAATGTTGAAATGGGTCCTTGGTGATATAGTGTTTTAAGTAAGTTGCCAGTGTTGATATCCCAAAGCCGAATTGTACCGTCGCTACTTGCACTCGCGATTGTACGCCCATCGGGTGCGAAAACAACAGAGTTGATAAAATGACTATGTCCAGTCAAGGTTTTTAAGTGTTCTCCTGTAGCAACATGATAAATATATACCTTAGCATGGTTTCCTGCACATACAACTATTTTGCTGTCTGAGGAAAATGCAACAGTTCTCACCCAAGCATCTGGAACATGGATAATATCCTGTTGTTCACCGGTAGTTGCATCCCAAAATCGTAATGTCTGGTCTGATCCTCCACTTGCAATTGTTTTTCCGTCCGGTGAAAATGCCGCACAATATACTATTTCTTCATGTCCAAAGAGTGTTTTTATAGGTTCACCTATGTGTATATCCCATAACAGAATTGTTCCGTCGCTACTTGCACTCGCGAATACCTTTCCATTAGGACTAAATGTAATTGAATTAACTGTGCGAGTATGTTGAACAAGTGTAGATATTTTCTGACCTGTGTGTACATCCCATAACTCAATTATGCCATCGCTTCTTCCGATAGCAAACATCTTTTCATCATGACTAAAAGCTACGGTTCTAACGTATGCAAGATGTGCTGGTAGCAGATCAATTTCTTTTCCTGTCCGCACATCATATATCCAGGTGCCAGTGGTTGTTGCGACAGCGATTTTGTCTCCATCAGGAAAATACTTAACGTTATATATTTTGCCTTTCCCAAAACGTGCTACAGCATCTGTCGGCAAACCCCAGCGCGTATATTCATCGGAAAAAGCGTTTTGCATGAAAATTAAATACGTTACAAAAAATACAAGCAACATCAAGCGAACCAGATGCTTTTTACTCATGAAGGTCAACTCCTTTGAAACGATCAAAATGAACAATGTCTAATAAAACTACCATGGATTAATTTCCCAAAAAATCATAGTGCGATCACTACCACTACTCATTAACGTCTTACCATCTGGGGAAAAGACAATTGTGCTTATATATTCAGTATGTCCTATAAGTGTTTTCTTTAGTTCTCCTGTATCTATATCCCAAAGGTTGATCTCTCCTTGATCCCAAGGATTCGTCTCCCCGCGATGTGAACTGGCTAATGTCCGTCCATCTGGTGAAAACGCTACAGAAATAGTTGGTTTCTTCGGTGTGATAGATTTTATATGCTCACCGGTTTTTGCATCCCAAAAACGAATTATGTCATCACTACTTGAACTCACAATCATATCTCCAGAAGGTGAATATGCTATCTTGTTAATCCTATCGGCAAAATTTTCAATAGTTTTCACGGTCTTACCGGTACTAACATCCCACATTCTGATTGTTCCACTACCTGCACTTATCAGCATATTTCCAGATGGAGAGAATGCCAAATCATAGATGTTTTGTTCATGACCTACGAACGAATTTATTAAATTCCCAGTATAGGCATTCCACAAACGAACTACTTTGTCATAACCGCAACTCGCGAGTATACTTCCGTCAGCATTGAATGCAACCGATGTGATTCGAGCAGTGTGCGCCTCCATGATTACATGATATTGTTC
Organism: Candidatus Poribacteria bacterium; assembly: GCA_003635185.1. Lineage (GTDB taxonomy): Bacteria > Poribacteria > WGA-4E > WGA-4E > WGA-3G > MSPOR6. Next base: position 46,105 of record PYJA01000001.1, read on the forward strand.
ACCAGAATCTGCATCAAGTATTGCCAAAGCGCCTTCAGAATTCCCACAGGCATAGGTCACATTATCCGGTGAATAGGCTGTGCAGGTAATTCTGTTTAGTTCAGTGTCAACAGTTTTTATAAGCGTGTGTGTTTTTGTATCCCACAGTTGAAAATCACCTGTAGTTAATAAACATGCAAGAGTTCGTCCATGTGATGCATACATTGCAAACCAAACTGATCCCACGGTGTGTCCATCAAAAGTTTGCACAAGTTTACCCGTAGCAATATCCCAAATACCTATAGTATTATCAGAGCCGTAGCTTGCAATAGTATTTCCTTTAGGATTGAATTTCACCGTATAGGTTCTACGCCCATTTCCATTATGGGTAAATTTTATCTGCTTTTTGTTGATATCCCATACTCGAATCGTTCCATTATTACTTCCAGATATCAGTGTATGACTGTCCGAAAAAAATGCGATTGAATATATACGTTCTCGATCTGTATTGACACCTTCGTAGTTTGGTACAAGAGACATTAGGAATTCACCCGTTTTTGCATTCCACACATGTATTTTTTCATCGTAACCATAACTTGCAAGTTTTTCTCCATCAGGAGAAATGATAACACCAGAAACTCTGTCTACATGTCCAGCAATAGTTCGTATTGGTTCGCCAGTCTTTACATCCCAACACCGAATAAATTCATCTCTGCTGCCGCTTATCAATGTGTTTCCATCTGGACTAAATGCAACTGAATAAACACTCCTTTTATGACCTGTTAGCGTTGTCTTAATTTCACCTGTGTGAATATCCCACAACCGAATGGTGCTGTCGGAACTGCCACTTGCGAGAGTTTTACCATCAGGACTGAATGCAACTGAATAAACGCTTCCTGTATGTCCGCTTAGGGTTGCTATGATTTCACTTGATTGGAGATCCCACAACATGATTGTGTGGTCGTAACTACCACTTGCCAGCTGGGTTCCATCTGCACTGAAACATACTGAAGAAACACGACTTGTATGTTCTGTTAGCAAAGCAAGTTCTTTTCCAGATTGTCTATCATATATCCATATACCTATTGAACTCCCTACAGCAAGTTGCGTGTTGTCTGGAGAGAATGCAATATCATTGACCGATCCTTTTCCAATGCGGATTTTTGCATCTTCAGGTAAATAACCACTTATATACTCTTGTGCGAAAATCAGTGGGCAGCAAAGCATAGAAATGGCGAGGTACAGAATAAATGAAGAAAGTAGTGTTTTCATTAAACAATCCTCCATTTTGTGCGTATTTTGTTTTGTACGCATGGATATTTTCACTTGAACAAGGTTATAGTACGGCTTAACATGAAATATCATCAACGCGGCATAATCCAACTCAACCTATACATACATTTTGTTCCATTACTGATACAAATTCCTTTGGAATTTATAAGTTTTCCCAACTCGTATTGTAAGCCGTGATATTGATCTGTATAAGTTTCGAATTTTAGCCTTGATTCTTCAAATTTTAGATGGGATAGCCAAGGATATATCTTGGCGAGATTGCGAGGTAAACCCTTATCAAATACTATTTCAGTTTATAGGTACAACGAATTAAGTGACAACAAAGCAGGATAGACGCAAAGTAGACACGGTAAATCTTAGCGGAACATAACAAGAGACTTTGAGATAACTTGTAGGTAATCTGTAACTATCAATAAATGTGAATGTATTTTCGGATTTTACTAAAAGTGACAACGTATGGTAGGCGGGCATTGGGAACTAACCTACCAAACGAAAAGAATGGTTCATGATTTCTAAATGTATAACACAATCTAATGTGTATAGAGACAGGGTGGGATCAAATCAACACCGAACGTACGCTTGACATTCGGCGAGAAATCAATCGTGATGCAAGGACCTAATACGGCATCAGATCCATGAATCTAATAAATGAACCACCCTCGGTTAATTTGAATATCTAAATTTTCCGACTATTAAGTATACTACATTTTTTATCTGATGACAAATTTTTCTGAAATATTTATTATAACACTCATCTATTCGTAACCGTTGTTAAATCCCACAAAAGTATTGTCCCATCTTTACTGCCACTTGCAAGCGTTTCGCCATCGGGTGAATACGCAAGACTATCCACAACATCTGTGTGTCCCTTATAAGTATCCAGTAGTTTTCCAGTTTGCACGTCCCAAAAGTAAATTGCGCCATTGTCCCCACATGTTATCAAACTACCATTCGGAGAAAATGCAACAGAAAACATTTTCTCTGCTTGTCCTTTAAGAGTTTCTAACAATTCGCCGGTCTGGCTGTTCCATAAGCGGAGCGTTCCATCTTCACTGCCACTGGCAAGTATACTGCCATCAGGTGAATACGCTACCGCATAAACACTTCCCGTGTGATCAGTAAAGGTTTTCAGGTGATTTCCGGTGCGGACATCCCACAATCGGACTGTCTTGTCGCAGCCGCCTGTGACGAGGTTGTCTCCATCCGGAGAAAACGCTACGGCGCAAACATTATCTGTATGTCCAGTGAGTGTAAATAACAGCTCACCGATAAGATACAGTTCACCGATACGGACTTCCCATAAGCGGATTGTGTTGTCATCACTACCAGTGGCAAGTATGCGACTGTCTGGCGAAAACGCCACTGCAGATATACTTTCCTTATGCCCAACGAAGGATCCAAGGAATCTTCCGCTTTGAGTATCCCATAATCGCGCTTTTGTTGTATCTTCAGCACTTGCAAGTATTTTACCGTCTGATGAATGTGCGATTGCAAGTACATTTTGCTGTGGACGACGATGAATCTCCCAAGAATATGTGATGGTTGTTTGGGTTTCACCGGCTTCTGAGTTTCGCATAAGAATTTCGGTCCCATAGCTACTCGCGAGTGTGTTGCCATTTGGAGAATAGGCAACAAAATAAGTACGTTGAGATGGATGACGTGTTCCTACTGTTTTTCGCGGAGAGCGTTTTCCTTTTGTTTTTTGGGTAGAAGAACAGTGAAGGGTATGATCCGAAATCGTTTTTAAGATTTTGCTGGTGTTTATCTCCCAAAACCGAATCGTGCCCTCCTCACTTGCGCAAGCAATCGTTTCTCCATCGGGTGAAAATGCTACAGAAGAGGGCCAAGAATCTACATCTACCTCAAGTTCAAATCTTTTCAGCAATCTTCCAGTGCCAATATCCCAGAGACAGACATCATCGCCATGGATTCCAGTAGCAAATGAGTTTTCATCAGGAGCAAATGTAATGGGAGAAAAATCACCCATCCAACTTTCTGCTTCACACGTTTTTAGTTTTTTACCTGTGTTAGCATCCCAGAAATTAATTTCTCCACAGCCATCTCGACTAATAAACATGCTACCATCAGGACTATAAACGATATATTCTACCCAATCTGTTTCTTCAGTAAAGTGTTTAAGCAATTCACCTGTTTGAACATCCCATATTCGAATACCTCCTCCTTCACCGAACGCTTCACTGCTGGCAAGCACAGTTCCATCTGGTGAAAATTCCGCTGACAATACTATCTCCGTATGCCCTTCAAGTTTTGCTATCTGTTCTCCCGTCCGCAGGTTCCAAAGTCTAATCGTTTTGTCGTCACTTGCAGTGGCAAGTCTTTCACCTTCCGGACCGAACGTGACGGAGTTGATAGCCTCGGTATGTCCGATGAAACTTATTTTGTGTTGTCCTGTGTTGGCATCCCACAAACGTGCGGTCCTATCATCGCTGGCTGTCACAAACGTTCCCGCATCCGGACTGAATACTAATGAATTGACTGGACCTGTATGTCCCGTAATTAAGTCAAGCGGTTTACCTGTTTGTACATCGTAAATCCAAATGCCTATCGTGCTCGCAACAGCGAGTCGTGTGCCATCCGGAAAATACTTTATCTCATTTATTCCCCCTTTTCCGATGCGTTTTTTGGCACCTGGGGAAAGTCCCCACTGTGTGTAGTGTTGCGGTTTTTGCATGTTCATGTCCTCCTATTGTAGGTTTTAGAATTACCTGAACACTTTTGATCTATGCGTTTAGCAAACCCAACGGACTGCGTGTGTTGTAGCACAATCTGTTAGGTTGTGGTCCTTTTCTGCACAACCTAACAGGTTGTGCTACAGAAATGAAATGTCCAAGTAATTATATGTTTTACTATAATCTCTATTTTTGATGTATAATTCCTACTTCGTTAAATCCCATAAAATTACTGTGCTGTCTCTACAGCAACTCGCGAGTGTTTTTCCATCTGGAGAAAAGGCTATAGAATTAATATTACTTATATGCCCTTTCAAGGTTTTTAGAAGTTTTCCTGTGGCAACATCCCACAAAAATATTGCATCCGCAGTATCTGCGCTTGCCAGTGTGTTGCCATCTGGTGAAAGGACAGCATAATAACCTTTTGCCTCTAAGTGTGTGATAGATTTTTGCTGCGCAGTAGAAACATCCCAAAATTTGATTTTTAGGGTGTCGTCTGCGATTACAAGGGTTGTCCCATCCGGAGAAAAATCTATAGAACAGACATCAACATCTGTTTCCATTTTTATAGTATTCAACAGCTCACCCGTTGCAACATCCCAAAAATGAATTGTTCCATCATAATCTCCACTTGCAAGTGTAGTCCCGTCCGGTGAAAATGCAAGATCCAAAATACCATCTGTATGTCCAGTGAGCATATTTAAGCTTGCTCCAGTGTGTGGATTCCACAACCGAATTATCCTGCCCCAACTTCCACTGGCGAGTGTTTGCCCATCTGGACTAAATACTACCGAGGATACGCCATTTGTATGTCCTTTGAGAACTCCTCTTTTTTTCCATTCACTGACATTCCATAGTACAATCGTTTTATCCATAGTTCCACAAGCGAGTGTCTCCCCATCTGGAGAATATGCGATTGCCCTTATTGACCCTTTTACAGAAAGTGTTTTTGTGGAAAGTGTTTTTATGAGTTTCTGCGTGTCTAAATCCCAAATACGTACGATATCGTCTAAGCTCGCTAATGTTTTCCCATCAGGTGAGTATACTATAGAACTGACGAAATCAGAATATCCAGTAATTGTCTTTTCAAGTTCACCGGTATTCACATCCCAGAAATATATCTCGTCACAGGTTTTGACGGCAAGTGTCTGCCCATCTGGTGAAAATAGAAAATCAGTAACCCAATCTGCATGTCCAGGCATTTTGAGATCATGTAATAACGCTCCCGTGTCGGCATCAAATAGTAGGACTGTTGCTTCTCCATAACACTCACTACATGCAAATATTCTACCATCCGGAGAAAACTGCACTTCCTCAAGCTCTCTATCCTGTTTTATTGTTTTCAGTTGTTCTCCGGTATGGGGATTCCACAATCGGACAGTTTCATCGGAATTCACACTCACAAGCGTTTTGCTATCTTTTGAAAAGTCAATATCCAGGCCGTGCGATGAAGCGTCTTTCGTTGTGAGTATGCGCAAAAATTCACCAGTCTGTGCATTCCATAAACAAACATTGTTATCTCCACCTTGACTGACAAGGACCTCTCCATCTGGAGAATACTTCAGGGAATCGACGACATTTGCGTGTGCTGCGAAGGTTAACTGTAGCTCACCAGTCGTAACATCCCAAAATCGGATGACTTCATCAATGCCGCCGCTTGCAAGTATGCTGCCATCTGGATTGAATGCTAACGTCTTGACTGGAGCTGTGTGCCTTTTGAGGGTTCTTTTTAGTTCACCTGTGGCACCATCCCATAAATGGATTACTCCACCACCGCTGCTTGCCAGCGTTTTCCCATCAGGACTGAAAATAGGAGAATTTATCCCCTCTGTAAGTACTGCTTTAGATTCACCAGTGACGGCATCCCATAAATGAATAGCATCATCGTCGTGGTATCCGTTACTTAAACTCACAAGTGTTTTCCCATCAGGACTGAAAACAACGTCACCGACATAATAAGTATGTCCAGTTAAATGACCAGTATGTCCAGTTAACAGATTGATTTCTTCACCGGTTGCTACATCGATCAGCCAGACACCAATTGTACTTGCTAAAGCAAGGCAGGTGCCATCTGGTGAATATGCAAAATTAAATACATAACCTTTCCCGAACCTTGTTATTGCGTCTTTCGGTAGATAGTTTTCAATATAATTTTCAAGGTTGTGCGATCCAACGGATTCTAACGACATAATATCTCCTTGTTGAGGTTCAACGCCAAACTCCTTACGCAGGAGTGAACGGATTTCTCTTAATCTGGTCTTAACTGTGCCTATAGCTAAGTTAAGTTTTTGCGCTATGTCTTTGACACTCCATGATTCAAGATAGTACAGGACAGCGATGGGACGTACCCGATGTGGGAGGTGATGCACCGCTTCTCTGGCATCTGCACGTAGTTGTGATTCCTGATAACGTGTCGGGGCATCTTGGTCAATATGTTCGGCTAAATCCGCATCGCTCTGTGGGATTTCCTCACGCGAACGGCGATGAGAAGAATAATACCTGTTACAAGCGTTATACGCAATGCGTCGCAGCCATGCACCGAAACTATCTATTTTCCGGAGCCCCTCTATATTTTCCCACACTGCCATCCAAATATCAGTCCGAATTTCTTCCGCATCCCGATGTTGCCTTGATTTTGAGACAACGATACGCCAAATCCGTGGCGAATAACGGGACATGAGTTCCGCAAATGCCGCTTCATCACGATCTTGGACAAGCCGAATAAGTTTGGCATCTGTGAGGTCACTGAGAGTTTTCAAATCGTTGTGCATAGATAAATTTCTAATTCGGTTTTAATTGAAAGAGGAAGGTTTTCAAGGAGTGGGTTTAAAAAATGAACAGATTACATTTTCGGAAGAATTATCAGTCTTATGAATACGATCTATTAGGTTGCCTCTAAAAAAGTATTAAGTTTTTTGATATAAAAAGGCGCGCTTACAAAGCGCGCCTACCAGGGATAATCACATATTTTGTGCCTAACCGTCCAAATGGAAGATAGCCATTTTCAATTCGGTCATCTCTTCAATAGCGTATTTCGGTCCCTCTTTGCCCATACCGCTCTCTTTAACACCGCCGTACGGCATCAAATCTGCACGCCACTGGGTACCCCAGTTCACCATCAAATTGCCAGAATCAACTTCACGGACAAACCGCATTGCCCAATCAACGTTCTGTGTGAAGATAGCGGCACTCAACCCATAGTTCGTATCGTTTGCAAGGGTGATCGCTTCGTCAATGTCGTTGACACGGGTCACGCCAACAGCCGGTCCGAACACCTCATCACAAGAAATTTTCATTTCAGGTTTCACGTTAGCGAGGATAGCAGGCGTAACAAACTGATCCTGCTTTTCGCCACCTGTGAGAAGTTCAGCACCGTCTGACACCGCTTCCTTAATCCATTCGGTGACGCGAGTAGCATCTCCTTCACGAATCATCGGTCCCATCCGCACACCAGATTCCAGTGGATTGCCGATACCGATTTGAGAGACTTCCGCTTGGAACGCATCTAAAAAATCACCGTAGATTTTCTCATGTGCAATGACGCGTTGTGTTGAAATACACACCTGTCCTGCATTGGAATAACCGGATGCTGCCGCCGCACGTGCTACCTTCTCCGGATCCGCATCGGGCATAACGATGAGTGGCGAGTTGGAACCGAGTTCCATCGTGACACGCTTCAATCCAGCAACCTTACAGATATGTTCGCCGACATCACGACTACCGGTAAAGGTAATCTTTCGGACACGACGATCCGCGCAGAGCGTATCCCCGATTTCACCGCCGGGGCCCGTCACACACTGAATCGCTTCAGGTGGCGTACCTGCTTCTAAAAAGAGTTCCACCAACTTCAGCGCAGAGAGCGGCGTATCCGTAGCGGGTTTGATGATAATAGCATTTCCACCAGCAATCGCAGGACCCGCTTTATGGCAAACAAGATGCAATGGAAAGTTAAAAGGGCTAATGCCAGCGACGATACCGCATGGTACGCGTACTGTAAACCCGAGTTTATTTTTAACACCGGGCGCACCTTCAAGCGGAATCGTTTCCCCGGTTAGTCGTTTCGCTTCCTCTGCAGAGAGCGCAATGATTTCCGAAGCACGGGTCGCTTCAACAGTCGCTTCGGCTAATATCTTCCCTTCTTCACGGGTGATAACTTCCGCAAGTTCTTCTGCCCGCTCTACCATCAAGTCCGCGACTTTTCGCAAGATTTCATAACGTTCATAACCTGTCAACCCCGCCATGGTTTTCGCGCCGCGTTCTGCGGTTTGAATAGCGGTTTCAACGTCTTCAGCATCCCCTTTCGGCACGGTATCAACAACAGAACCGTCAAAAGGACTCAGTACATTAATTTTATTAGATTTATCAACCCATTTTCCACCAACATGCATTCGCATAGTGCGTTTTCTCCATTTCTGTTTCGGCACGCAATATGTGCCTGTTCTTTATTTTTTGCTTTTCAACAACCCCCAAGTTGTGGTTGCTTTTCCTGCTGCCTCAACGGCGGCATATTCTGCTAAGCCAGTATCCATGACATCGTTGACTTGTGCCTCAGTAAGTGCTTTCGTGAAAAAACCTACTTCATCAAAGAGGCCTGTTGCAGCAACGTTGCCAGGGCGCGCGCCTATCCAGATGGGTGATTGATTGGTATCAAGTTTGCCACCACTTGGTTCTTCTCCATCTAACTTGCCATCAACAAACATCTGAACCTTGCTGCCATCATAGACCTTTGCGATATGATGCCAATTACCATCTGCAACGATGGTCTTACCATCAATACGACCCCGTCCTTGTGCAGCATTCCACATGAAAACGGGATAGTCATCTGTGTGGATCCATATATCCAGATGGCGAATCTCTTTGGGTTCAGGCCAGGTATCTCCATTCCGCCAGACAACGTACTGCCATGAAGCAGCATTCAACTTCACCCAAGCGACAAAAGTATACGGGTCTGCGTTGAAAAGATCGTCATGGTCAATGCGGACATAACTATCCCCTTTTCCGGGGAATTGCAAAGCACCGCCAAATTTACCGTCGTCCACCCACTTCAGAGTGCCTTTGATGTCGCCATCGTGTCCGCCAACAACATCCTTGACGACTTTTCCACCATTTTCTTCAAATAACCATGCACTTGCTAAACCGAGTTTCGCTGCATGTGCAGAAAAAACTGCTCCGATTATAAGTATTGTCAAACACAAAATAGCCGTTTTCATTATATTTTCTCCTTTGAGGTTTGCTAAAACGGTTTTAGACGCGACAATTCTCAAGCGCGTCTTCATCTAATTCAACACCTAATCCGGGTTTGTCCGGTATAGTCGCATATCCGTCAACAAGCGGAATAGTTGAAGGTGTTACAATGTCAAAGGCACGCAACGCATTTAAGGTAATCGCGGGCATAGTCGCATTGCGCATCACTGCAGCGAGGTGCATCACATAAGTAGTTGTGATGCCAAGACCAACAATCTGTATCCATATAGGGAGATGCGCCGCATCTGAAATTGTCGCTTCACGTTTCGCGTTCGCAGCACGCGAGTCCGGGTAAGCGATAATAAATGAATCATTCATTTTCGCTCGAATCGCTTCAACTGGATCCGGATTTCCGAAGTGAATCGTTATCGGCATGTCAGTATGCCGTTTGATTTCTTGGTATCCAGCTATATCTGACTGTGGAATAGGTGTTTCAAACGATTCTATATTATAACCTTTGAGGTGTCGGACAACTTCAAGCGTGTGTTCTGGCGTTTCAAAAGAATCATTGGCATCTACGCGGAGTTGAAAATCATCTGGTACGACCTCTGTGATTGCCGCTACCTGTTCTTGCACTTCAAACCACGGACGCGCCTTGATTTTATGAAGTCGATAACCGAGTGAGTATGCATGTTTTGCCTCTGCCGCCCATTCCTCCGGTGTCATATCAATAGACCAATATCCGAACGATGTTTTGTCGTGAACCTTTTCGCCTAAAAGTTGATGCACCGGCACACCAAGGGATTTGCCCATGATGTCGTAAAAGGCTTGCTGTAGTGGTGTCGGTGCCCACCCACTCATAAACTCAAACGGATTTCTACCGATATATCGCTGGACTGCTTCGTCCGATTGAAACGAACCGTCGCCAATGCCGGTAATTCCCGCATCCGTCCGCACTTTGTAAACATGGTCAATTTGGTAAAGATTTCGACGCGTCATCAATTCATAAATACCATCATGGTAAGGCACTTTGACCTTGATAACTTCAATTTGAGTGATTTTCATGATTCTGGCCCCCTTATCTGCGTAACAATTTTCTATTTGTCGCGTGTTGATATTTAACGTTGTTTTACATTTACGGATTATTATTCATCACGCCGAATCCAACTGACGACATCTTCTGCTTCACCCGTTCCACCTTCTACACCATCGCTCCCAAATGAGATTAGATCGTAGCCGTATCGGTCATGCACACCAGGGCGGATGTAAATGTATGGGTTGCCCCACGGGTCCTTCGTAATCGGGATTTGAATATATGGACCGAGCCAATTTATTGGAAGTGGTGGTGCTTCAGGTTTCTCCCAAAGTGCTTTCAGGCCTTGATCCGTTGAAGGATAATCTCCACTATCCTTGGCATATCTGTCAAGAGCAATACCGAGCGTTTCAATGTCTTCCGCGGCGCGTGTTTGTAATGCACGCCCTGCTTGTCCGAGCAACCGTGGTGCCAAAATCACAGCAGCAATCACACCCAGAATTACAACGACAACTAATATCTGGACGAGCGTTAACCCAGATTGTTTAGAATCGAATTGTTTCACGTATGCGCCTCCGCGCTTTCCAATATCAAGATAACTTTAGAATATTTGCAAAGTTTAGCACATGCTGCTGATTGTGTCAACAATGACTAATACAATTGCAGGGTTATTCAGTTTTCTATATTTTTTCACAAGTGTTAATTTTTTATGAAGAGCAGATATTGCATGATTTTTCATACCATATCTGCTATACTTCACCTTACTTAAAACTATCTATTTTGAGGTGAATAATGACAAAAAGAAAATCTTGCCACTTGTTAGATATGTTAGCAAAACTTAAAGACAGACGCAAGGATAAAGGGAAACGACATCCGTTAGAATCCATTCTCGCACTTGTCGTCATCGGATTGATGTGTGGACATAAAGGATACACATCTATTGCGACTTGGGCACGCTCACAGCCAGCACTCGCAAAAGCACTCGGATTTACACACAAGAAAACACCTGCTGCTTCAACTATTCATAATCTATTCAAAAAGTTAGATGTTGTCGCATTAGAAGAAACCTTGACACAATGGGTAAACACCGTGATAGAAGGTCGTCCCGATTTGACACACTGTTTTGACGCAGTTGCTATAGATGGCAAAACGATGCGCGCCTCCCAAAAAAGTGGTGAGCTAACAAGCCACTTGCTCTCTGTCGTTTCTCATGAGTTGGGGGTTACTCTCACGCAGCAAAGTGTCAGTGGCAAAACCAACGAAATACCGGTCTCAACAGAGATCCTCAAGAACTTTGATCTGAACGGTAAAGTCATCACAACAGACGCACTTT
>PYJA01000002.1 GCA_003635185.1 Candidatus Poribacteria bacterium
ACAACTCAAGACGAATAAATGGGGGTGCCCTAAACCTCATTTCCGCACACACGCAACAAGTCGGACATTCGGTTCACTCGTGCTGCTCTTCTTTTTAGATATGGGTAAAATCCGAACAATGATGGTGTTTGGAAAACCCTTGCGGTCTGCTGAGATACTCCGTATATGGTCTCAACATCACGGTATAGAACAATTTTGGCGGCACCTAAAAACAGATTTGAAACTTTCAAAAATAAGTTTAGAGAACCGACAAGGTGCGTATGCGGGTTTAGGTATAAAAGTGTTGAGTTATCTCTTGATACAACAAGTAAGCCGTTCAACGCGTAAAACATTTCATCAAATACAACTTGAACTTTCTGGACAAAGACACATGCTGTCTGACCTTAGCGAGCATTTTCATGAACATATACAAAGAAAACACTGATAAACACTGATTTCAGAAGAACTTTGAGAAATATCAGTGGTATTAGTAGTGATTCTGTAAGATTTGCAAGCTGTAGGTAATAAACCTAACCCACAAATCAATTATAATTTATATGAACTTAATCTCTAATTTGTATCAATATATGAGCTACCGTCTCCTCTTTTCTTGACCTTGATTTTGACAGGCAAACGTCTTGTTAATTCTTGAATATGGCTGATAAGATAGATGCTGCGTCCCTGCATTTGCAGTCCCTCCAACGCTGCAATAGCGATGTCAAGTGTTTCTGCGTCAAGCGTGCCAAATCCTTCATCAAGGAATAGCGAATTGAGTTGGGAGCGACCTTGACTGAGTTCAGATAATGCCAATGCAAGTGCAAGACTTGTCAAAAATGATTCTCCGCCAGAGAGCGTTTCAACAGGCCGTTTTTCATTTGCATTCCATCGGTCAATGACGGTTAGCTTGCCGATGGTTTCCACATCAAGTTGGTAACGATCTGAGGTTAAATATGCCAACTGAACATTGGCTATATGACTGACCTGTTGAAACATAATATCTAAAGCAAAATCGCGTAATGTGTTAGCAGGGATTGTATCTTTTAATCTCTGCCAACGTTCCAATTCTATCTTAGCAGCGTGTTCTTCACTGGCAAGGTCCTCACGTTTTTTAAGATCCGCTTTCAAGTTTTTGATTTTCTCCTGTTGTGCACCAATTTTCTCCAGAATTTCTTGAGTCTGGGCTGCAATTTCTTCTGCTTGGGATATAATCAGTTTTAATATCTCATGCTCAAATGGCACTGCTTCAAACCGCGTTCGCAACGCAACAATTTCCACCTCAAGTTGCTGCCTTTCGCTTTGATGAGCATCAATCTTTTCGGTTAGTGCTTGTATCTGTGTTTCTTCTCGGAATGCCGAATCATGTGCCTCTGGTGAATCAAATCCTGCTTTGTCTAATTTATCAAAATAAACATCGCGCACTGCTTCAAAATTTTCACTTTTCTCCTTCAACTGCTCCCCGCGAAATTCATGAGACGTTTCTTTTTCAGTTAATTGTGTACGGCTTTCATCTAACTGTTGTTTAGCCTCATCATGAGCGATTTCCTTAGTCTGCAGTTCAGCGTCTAACTTGTTAGTCGCTGCGTTGATTTCGTCTTCCGTTTCTAATCCATCAGTCTTTTCACGAACAGAATCTAAAAGTATTTCGCCTTCAGTTTGATGGAGATCAATTTTAGCTTGCAATGCTTTGCAGCTTTTTTGTAAACCTTCAAGTTCACGTTGATCCCCCTGAATTTCGGTGTTAAGCACCTTAAGTTGGTTGTCTTTCGTGGTAAGTTCCTGCTCACGCAAATCAACTGCCTTGATTTTGCCATCAAATTGCTGGACAGCTTCATCGGGTTTAACACCGTGAAAAACTTCGGGCATTGATTCCCAAAAATCTTTCTCAATATCAGAAATGTCCAATTTCAAGCCCTCAATCTCATCTGTTACAGCCTCCAATTCCTGTTTTGAATTGTTCAACAGTTCGCTTTCTCGCTTATGGTCGCGTTCACAGATTTCGAGTTTGTGAGAAATCCCATTCAACTTGTTGGAGACTTCATTATAAGTTTCTTGAATAGTGTTGAGATTCTCAATCGCGATGTCTGCTTCATCAAGCCTTTCATCAACCCATTCAGATGAGATGTCCACAGATTCATAGAGTTCTTGCCACTTCGCGCGGAGGTCTGCGGTTTCAGTATTTAGGTTTTCTATTTCTTCAATACACTCGTCAACTTGTTCAGCGGTGTTGGATTTATCTTGTTGGAGACGCACCTGATTCTGTTCTAATTTTTGCTTCTGTTTCTGTGCCTTCTCCGCCTCTGTTTCGGCATCGTCTAACGCTTTCTCAATACCTTCAAGTAACGCCCCGCTTTCATGCTCAACTTTATCAGCGTAAGGATGATCTGTAGCACCGCATACACGACACGGTTGTCCTGGTTCAAGCTGATGTCGGAGCTGATTAACAGGGTCCGCTAAGAGTGCTATTTCTCTCTCTGCTTCTAATTTTTCAACTTCTGCATCAGCGCGCTTGCAGAGCTGAGACTGAATTTCAAGTTTTTTCTCAAGTTCGCTAAGAGATTCGTCAAGATCGCTAATACTCCCCTGTAATTCCATGAGATTGTTTTTCTTGTTGCAGAGTTGGCTATGCAAAACTTCATACTGCTGTGCTATTGGTTGCGCCTTTCTCGCTTTATCTCTTCTACCCTGCCAATCTTCAAGAGTGCCAGTACTTTGAAGTGCCTCAAATTCCGTTTCAACTTGTTTTAGAGAATCCTTTACAGTTTTTTCTTCCGAACGTAGTCCTTCTCTATTCTCTGTTGATTCTTTTAACTTTTTTTCCAACTCACCAATTTGTGACTCACACTCCGACTGGTCATTTTCTTTTTCTTCTTGCTGTTGACGTTTTGAGTTGAGTTCAGACAGAAGAACACTTGTTCGGTTAAGACGTGACTGCCGATCGGATGGGAGTCGGTTTTCATCTAAAAAGGTTTGCGCTGCCGAAATCTGTGTTTGTAATTCAACTTGACGAGTTTCCCTTTCGGTTAACTCGGTTGACAATGTGTGAATTTGGTCATCTTTTTCTTCTTTTTCTGCGATTCGGTTGTTCGCTTGTTCAAATTGGTTTTCTGCCTGACTCACCTCTAACCTTGCCGTATTATAGGTGTCAATTCTCTGATCGCGTTCGGATAGTGCTAATTGATAAACCTCCTCTTTTTTATCAAAATCGGTTTGATTAGTTTCAATCAACTTTTGCGCATCTGTTAGTTCAGTTTTAGCCTTTTGTAGTGCTGCCGTTGCGTTTTCTTTGTCCAATTTTGCGGTATCATACACCTGTTTCTCGGCACGAAGTTCGTTTGCACGTTCAGCACGGTCAAGTTCCGATTTGAGTTTGTCGATCATCGGTTGCTGATTGATAACCTCTTTTTGATTTTCTTCAGAAGATTGTAACTTTTCATAGTCATCTTTACGTTTTGTCTCTTGCTCTTTTTCCGTTTGAATTTGCCGACTTTTTACACCTAACTTCTCTGCTTCTGCCTCAAGTTTGCTGAGTTCTGTTTCTGCTTCGGTAAGTTGTTCACGAGAAGCTTCAGGAATAGCCGCCAGTTTTTGCAAGACGTTCTGATATTCAGTTTCAACAGTTGTCACCTTATCGTTTAGTGATCTTTTCAGTTCATCGTAGATATCAACACTTGCAGCTGCTTCCAAAATTGTGCGCCGTTCTTCGTCCTTTGCTTTCAAAAACGCAGCAAATTCACCTTGTGCCAACATAACGGACCGCTTGAACGCATCAAAGTCAAGCCCTAAAATGGCAGTAACCTCTTCACTCACGGTGTTTTCACTGGAACCAAGGGATTTACCGCGTGCAGAGAGTCGATCACTAATTAGTTCGTCAGAATCAGCATTTAACAAACTGCCTTTAGGAGACGTTTTAAGTTTACCTGACCACGCAGCGATGTAGCGCGTACCGTTTGCGATAAAATGCACCTCAGCAAATCCTTCCTTTTCTCCGTGACTGATGAGGTAATTCGGATTTTGACTCCCCGTTCCACTCAAGCGCGGTGTTTTCCCGTAAAGTGCAACGCAAATCGCATCTAACAAAGTCGTTTTGCCTGCACCTGTAGGACCGGTGATTGCTACAAGCGATGCATCATCTAACGGTGATTTTTCAAAGTCTACTTCAATCTCTTCACGAAAACTATTTAGATTTTTTATTTTTAGTTTACATAATTTCATTAAGATTCCTCAACCATCTGGAGTAATTCGTTAAACGTTTGCACTAAGGTTTCATCAGGTGGCTTGCCATCATGTTTTGCCTTATAGAATTGTTCAAAGATTTCCTCGGGGCGTTTCATATCTTCAACAGAGATATTAATGTCGCGTTTTGCTTCTGGCATCTCAATTTCTACACTCAAAACATCACCACCCCGTTCCGCAAACGCTTGCCGAATTCTGTCATTGATACCGGTTTCTACAGCGTCTAATTTTAGTTTGACTTGAATGTACTTCCCATCCCAATTTTCAGCCGATGCTTGAAATAAAACACTGGTTTCATCACCGGGAACAACGCATAACTCCTTGAAGACAGGGATTGTAATATCTTCATCCTTCATTAATGTTCCATCGTCAGAGACTTCCAGCAGGAATACTTTTTTGCGATAATCTGCCTCGTTGAACCGCATCGGAATCGGTGATCCTGCATATCGGATAGGATAAACGGTGTCCGCTATCGTTTGTGGTCTATGGAGGTGCCCGAGCGCAACATAATCTACACCTTCAGGAAAATCGCTGGCACGGACAGCGGAAGCACCCCCAATTTGGATATTTCTTTCAGAATCGGTTTCCTTTCCACCATCAACAAAGAGATGCCCCATCAAAATTTTCGGGAGTTCCTCTGGCATGTGAGACACACAATCCGCATAGAACGTTTTGAGCCGTTCTCGATACCGTTCGTTCTTCTCTATATCAGATTCATAGGAGACATGTGGGAGTTCATTTTCTGATAGATACGGCACGGCAGCAACAGCAACACGCGGATTTTCATCTGGAATACGAACAACACAGTCAGCTGGTTCTTTGGCAAGTCCCACGACGTGTATCCTACCCATTTTGAGGAATTCGCGGGGTGCTTCCAAGTGTCGTGATGAATCGTGGTTACCTGCTATAATTATTGTATATGTCTCGGTCTCATTATAAAGACGAAAAAGAAACTCATAATAGAGATTGGTTGCTTCTGCTGACGGAAGGGAGGTGTCAAAAATATCACCTGAAACGAGGAGTAGTTCAATCTTATGTTCTTGGATTGTGCGTAGAAGCCAATTTAGAAATTCTTTATGTTCGTCATGCCGTTGGCGTTCCTGAAGTCGCTGCCCGATATGCCAATCGGCAGTGTGCAAAATGCGCATGTATGCCTCTTTTTTTCGCCTATATTATATTTTTTATGATATAATAACTATAGAAAATTTTCAAGTGGAAAATTTGACTAAATCCAAAGGAGGAAAAAATGCGTTTTACAATGCTATTTATTCTATACACCGTGTTGGTGTTAACTCTCTTAGCTGTAACGGATACATCCGCACAGTTGTTGTTTCATGACGATTTTGAGAACGATGCTATTAACCAAGAACCGAAGAAATGGGAAATCGGATTCGCTGGCAAAACGAAGGCTATAGTTGTTGCCGATCCGAAAGATGCGGGCAATAAAGTGCTTAAGACTTCTAATAATCCATCTAATGATTCACGACACGACGGACCCGGCGGTTCCATCTATGTCTGTGGGGATGCCGATTGGACTGATTATGTTGCCGAATGGGATATGATGTTCCCTGACGATTTCTATATGGGTGTCGTCTTCCGTTTTCAAGACGGTGCGAAGTTCTATCTGAGTGATCGTAGGCAAGGTAATAGACCGTATCAATTTTGGAAACAGCATGGTGGTTGGACGCTTATAGGAGATGGAGCGGTAGATAACAAACCGCAGGTTTGGTACCGCGCACAACTTACGTTGGAAGGCGATTCATTCACCTTTAAGCTCAAAGAACGTGATGATAAAACACCTTTTCAAGATGTCGCTGTAGCTACCGAAGCAAAAGACGGTGATTATAAAACAGGCAAGTTCGGCAATTACGGTCTTGTCTATATTGATAATCTCTTTATCGGCGATTCCGTTGAAGATCTTGTTTTACCTGTTGAACCACAGGATAAGTTAAGCACAACTTGGGGCAGTATTAAAGCCTCATATTAATTTCAAATGTTAGAGGGCGAGACAATTATGTCACCGCCCTCTTTTTCTTCAACAGACAACTGTGAGATTAACACTATGTCAACCTACATTGCCCACGGTGGAAAAAACATCATCATTACAACCGAAGAAAAACGCGCATTACTACAAGAGGCACTGCTCAAGTTAGGCGGTATCCCGAAAAAAATTCTGGTAATTCCGCCAGATATAACTCGCCTCCATTCAAATGCGGGAGAACTCACGCGGACTCTCTATAAACTTTGGGATGCAGCAAACGGCACAACCTTTGATATATTGCCTGCTATCGGTACGCATGCCCCCATGACCGAACCGCAAATTGCCGAAATGTATGGCGATCTACCCAAAGCGACATATCATGTGCATCATTGGCGGACAGGACTTTATCACTTTGGCGAAGTGCCTTATGAGTTTATCCGTGAGGTATCTGGTGGCAAATTGGATTATAGCATTCCTGTGGCAGTCAACCGTTGTCTCGTTGAAGGAGACTACGAACTTATTATCTCTGTTGGCCAAGTAATTCCACACGAAGTTATCGGAATTGCAAATGGATTCAAGAATGTCCTTGTTGGAGCAGGCGGCGTTGAGATGATTAACAAATCTCATTTCCTCGGTGCTGTTGACGGTATGGAACGGTTAATGGGACGCACGGATACGTCTGTTAGAAGAGTGCTGAATTATGCCCATACGCATTATCTCAAACAGCTCGACATTGTTTATGTCATGAGCGTTATGGATGTTGATATAGATGGCAACCGTGTGATGCGGGGACTTTATATCGGTGATGACGCGCGCACCTTTGAGATTGCGGCAGAATTGAGTAGAAACGTTAATATGACATTTTTAGATGAACCGTTAGAAAAGGTAGTTGTCTATTTGGATCCGAAGGAATTTAGAAGCACATGGCTCGGTAACAAGGCTATCTACCGCACGCGGATGGCAATGGCAGATGATGGCGAGTTAATCATTATCGCACCAGGATTACGGGAATTCGGTGAGGATGCTGAAATCGACAGACTCATCCGAAAATATGGCTATCGCGGCACACCTGCAACACTCAAAGCGGTTGAAGAAAACAGTGAATTACAAGAAAATCTCTCTGCCGCCGCACATTTGATACATGGCAGTACCGAGGGGCGTTTCAAGGTTGTCTATGCGACTGAACATCTTACCCAAACCGAAATTGAATCGGTTGGATACGAGTGGACACCTTTAGACGCAATGATTACTAAATACAATCCTGAAAAACTTGTTGATGGTTTCAATGATGGTGCCGCCCCTAAGGGGAGGGGCGGTTTCCAACCGCACCGATCTACGAGTTTTTTCTACATTAGTGAACCGGGACAAGGTCTGTGGGCATTGCGTTCCCGGTTTCGTGAATAAACGCAAAGATACTCAGTTTTCCTAGCTTGAATATCTTGGTTAAGATCTTTGACTATGTGAATTACGTTGATTTCTGGAGAAAATTAATGTAAAATTTTGGCAAAAGTAGATGAAAGGATATTTTTTAATGCGTACAATTCAAGAAATAGCGGCCTCATTGCCAAACCTAACGACTGCTGAGTTACATCACATTGAGCGGGTTATCCATGATTTATATAGGGTCCGTCATGAATCTATCATTTACGATGATGACTACGGTGTCTGGACAGAATACGATCAAGCTTCAGTCGCATCAGAGGTACTGGAAATGTTTGATAAAGAGGAGGAATTGGAAGGTAATGCCAATGCCTAAGCGTGGTGAAGTCTGGTTAGCCGATCTCGGATTAGCGGCAAAAACGCGACCCGTTCTGGTGCTGAGCACCCCTTTTTCAGCCTCCGATTACGCCCTAATTACGGTCGTACCACATACAACAAGCCCAAGAAGTTCAAACTTTAAAGTCACGCTTTCTGTGTCCGGTTTAAGACCGGGTGCCTTCAATGTCCAAGGGCTAATGACAACTCAACCCGCCAAGTTCATTCGCAAGTTAGGAACATTGAGTCCAGCACAAATGCAACAGATCGAGGCAACAGTCAAAAGATGGTTAGGATTTCAGTTATGACCTGCTAACTTTTAGACCCAACCTATGCCAGGAGAACAAAATGCAACCCTTCAAGATTATCGTCGAAAAACACACAGATGGTTATATCGCCTATCCACTTGGACTCAAAGGTGTTGTCATAGGACAAGGCGATACATACCAAGAAAGTGTTGCAGACGTAACTTCTGCAATTCGGTTTTATATTGAGACTTTTGGAAAAGAAGAACTGGAAGTAGAGGAACCTGCTTTGGACGTTTTCGTAACCGAAGTGAAAATCTGATGTCTCGTTTTCCAGTAGGTGCTCCTAAAAATAGAGTTGTCCGTGCCCTAGAACGATTAGGATTTCGTATAATCCGTGAAGGTAATCATATTTGTATGGCGCGTGAAAATCCTGATGGAAGTCGGAGTGTATTAGTTCTACCAAATCATCGTCGCATCAAAGGTTCAACTTTGCGCCGAATTTGTACTCAGGCAGGAATCTCCAGAAATGCTTTTCTGGAGACTTATAGGTTAATATAAAAAAGAAGGTTTATGGAATTATGCTCTGGTTTAGGTAGTGTTAAGCAATTCCGGTAACTCCGCAAGACTCCGAATCGTCTCATCCCACCTATCAACGTACGGCTCGTCTCTATCAATCAGTATCGGACGAATGCCCACGCCTTGTGCCCCAATGATGTCCGCTTCGTACGTATCCCCAACATGCACAGCTTCTTCTGCAGAAACTCCAACTGCGTTTAGTGTGTATTCAAATATATGTGGGTCTGGTTTTGCTGACCGAACGCGTTCGTCATGTGAGGCGACAATTATGTCAAAATAGTGTGCAATACCGAGTCGTTCTGCAAGCGGATCCAATGGTGTATCCCAATTTGAAACAATTGCCAGTTTGAATCCATAATCCTTTAGTCGTTGGAGTGTTGGCACAACGTCGTCATAGAGCGTGGCAACATTGGCAGCGAAGAGCGAGTGTCCAGCTTGCAACAACTCCCATGCCATCTGTTCTGCATGTTCCTGAACCCCCAGTTGTCGGATGAATTCACAGTAACTGTCCACGATTTTTTGCATTGTGTCAAGGATAGAGTGTGTAGAAGGATCCGTACCTGACGCCTCAGCGAATAGATTCTCAACTGCTGCAGTATACCGTTTCCAGTCAATTTCAAATTGGTATCTATCTGCAATTTTTTGTAGACTTTCGTCAAGTGGTTTTCCCCAAACACATAAAGTATAATAAAAATCAAAGAAAACAGCTTTTATCATAATTTCTCGTGAACGTCCTGCGTTTTCAGATGCCCTATTTAAATAGTATTTCAGTGAAGGCTTCAAGGTTTTCCGCATTAACGGCAGTGAGATGCAGCTGTCCAAGGCGTTCCAAATTATCTATGTTTTCAAGTGCCGGCACTATGGCACGCACCGCCTCTACGTGGAATTTTGCATTGAGTACTGTCAAAAGGTTTTTGAGGGTAGCCTCTTTTGCCCCTTGTGTAATACCTTGTGTAATACCTTGTGCAATACCTTGTGCAATACCTTGTGCCATAAACTTTTCGCGTCTGCGTTGTTCAAAAGGAGATTCTCGCATAAGTGCCTCCGGTATTTGTTCAAATAAACTTGTGTCATGTACCAGACTCCCGAAGAGGGAGAGCCCGTAAAGTAAACTTCCTTTCGTCGCCGGATCAACAGATGTGCCCACCGTTGCATCTATACATTGTCCTACCCACTGCTCAGGTGTCATATTGTCCGGTGGTTTCATGAGTGGTGTGAACGGTAATAGCCCTGGTGTCTGTGTCTCTAAAATTGCTTGTCCCTCTATCCCAATGAGCCGTATCACCTTATAGATGAGCCGGTAATCGTAACCGTTCCAACTGTACGCATAGTACCCCGGATCGTTTTTGCCCGCGTCTGGATGAAAGTAAATCACATTGGAATAGACAGGGACCTGATGTTCACCGATAAGATATCCATGATAGTGCGCGTTCCGAGCCCACATCGGTTTTTCTGTGCTGTCATGAAGTTGAAGTTCAATATGTAGAACAGCTTCGTGGGTCTTAAAACGGATACGTTTTGTGATGTCTGTACGAAACGCGCGGACTACCTGTTGCTCAGTATCAAGGTCCGCAATCACTTCAACATCAGACACGTTCAAAACAAACTGTGCGATTTCGTTGATATGTTCGTTCAGGATATCTTTTCCTATTGTATCATATTGCTGTGCCATATAGACATTATACAACAAATTATTAGCAGATATCAAGGATAAAGAAATTATCAAGCATCAAATCGCATCTACAAAGGAGTCATGTCACCACGCCTATCGATAACGCGTTGGATCAGAGATACCTGCGTTTTCAAACCCTTTTTTGCGGAGTACGCAACTATCGCATTCACCACACGCCTGTCCATCTACATCTGGATCGTAACAGCTGAGTGTGAGGCTATAATCAACGCCAAGTGCCGTGCCAATTCGGATTATCTCTGTTTTTGTTTTATCAATAAGTGGCGTGCGGATTGTCAGTTTTGTTGGACCTTCCACACCAGCTTGTGTTGCAAGGTTTGCCATCTCTTGATAGGCACTAATATACTCTGGACGACAATCAGGATATCCACTGTAATCGATAGCATTGACACCGATGAAAATGGTATCGGCGGCAAGCACCTCTGCCCATGCAAGCGCGTAGGAAAGAAAGATGGTATTCCGAGCAGGGACATAAGTGATCGGTATGCCATCTTCCATTTCTACGTCTGATCTACCTTTTGGAACGTCAATGTCATCTGTCAAGGCAGATGCGCCAAAGGTGCGGAGGTCAATGTCAATAATGTTATGCTGCTTTGCCCCCATTAACTTTGCAATGTTTTCTGCACATTGAAGTTCCACCTTGTTCCGTTGTCCATACCGAAAACTCATCACATAGCAATCATACCTTTCATTGCGCGCGATTGCTAAGGTAGTGGTTGAATCTAAACCGCCACTCAGTAGGACAACCGCTATTTTACTCAAATTCTTTCCTTTATTACGGTGTTAGCAGTCAGCCATCAGCAAAAGAGTTACCAGATTTCAGCAATACGTCTTGTGGCAGTAGTCCTGCCCATTATGCTATTAATAACTACCCTCTCCTGCAAAGCATCTTATAACTGACTGCTGATTGTTATTCGCTTTCAAACTCAAGCTTGGCAAAACGGAGGAAAATACCACCACCCGGCCTGGCAAGAGGCCCGTTGATAGCCAAACATGCAATAACATGTTTCGCACCCGGCTCAGCACTTTCGGACACAACAACGCGTTGCGGTGTATTGAAACCAGATGCAGCACCACGCCCAGACTCTCCAAATGCTAAGTCAATTTCACCATTGACCCAAACTTCACCGTAGTCATCAATACAGGTATGAAACCATACTTTTGAGCCAGCAACGGACTTCCCATCAACTTCTTCAGGAATAGTGACAGTAATCCGATACCAACCGAAGCAGAGACCTGTTAAGACGATCTCTTGAATATTTTCACAAATACCCCAATCAGAATCGTCATAATCAGCGAGACGCGCCGGTGTTTCCGGCATCTGGTCAACTAAACCACCATTCGGTTCACCGGGGACAAGTCCCTCGGCAAAACGCCATTGGGCATTTGTGAGTTCAAGGTGTTCTGAATTTTCTAAATCAAGTTCAGCAATAATCATAGCTGTTCCTTCCGATGATATTAACCTATATATTTCCGTGGAATGCTATGCATTTCACATCTTATACGGTTTGCAAGTTGCTAAGAGATAGCAACCAGGGTTCATCTACCAAAGCACGCAGGAATATCCCGCGTGCGCCATTCAAATCTCTATTCATCTTGAGTCCCGTGCTATCTCTGATTATCTTTCGTCCACCGAGTGATTCTCTTATTTCACCATTCCACGACACAGTTTTTGATGTGTGTGCTTCACAGACATCAACCACGATACATCCAGTTTCTTTCGCTTTATGTTTTAGGAACTGTTTGAAGCGATAGTGAGAAAGTGTCAACATTTGTCTGGCAGACATCTTTCGTAGTTTGCGTTTTCCACACATCACCATATCTGAAGTCTCAAAGGTAGGGAGTAAGATAATATCAAAGTTATCCACAAGGTATCGTGCAACTTTCTTATGCAACTCATCAACAAGATTTCTGATACGTTTTCTGATACGATGTGCAGCCCGTCTCATGTTCTTGCGTGATTGCTGCGTTGCTTTAGATGCACGTGATAATAGATCGTCAAGATATGAACAGAGTCTTTGAATCCGATTGATAGCATGGTGTCCAAGCCATCCGAAACCATGCTCATGAAAATAGGTGAGGAATGTTCTCACGCCAGGGTCTAAAGCAACAACACGTCCGTTTGACTTTCGCTTCGGAGTTGTTACAGTATAGGATATACACAGATAGTATTTGTCTTTTTCTTTAACGAACCGAGAGTCGCAGATATTATCAGGAAGAGGCTCAGTCATTTTGATATCCCCCAGCACTGTGTGATAAACGCCACGTGCTTTTATAGCAGACTTCGGAATAAAAATACTATCTGATGGACTGCGTTTAGATTTGAAGGAGACAGACTGAAAGCCTCCTGTTTTTTGATATTTTTTCTTTGCTTCTCGGACAGCAACACAAGCGTCTCTAATCGCAACAGATTTTATCTGATAAGGTGTCTCTTTGCTCCAATCGGGTAGATCGTGAAGAATACCTGTTTTTATCGCTTTCCAATTCGCTTGTGTGTCGGTTTCATTCAATAAAGCAACCGTTTTATTGAATGTGAAACGTGCAGTGCCAAACCATTGGCGCAAAGTTTTACGTTGTTCCGGTGTCGGATAAACTCTTATCTTCTTTGATTTTGTCACGATAACTTCGGAGCCCGTGCAGTCGGCAACTGAAGACATGCAAGATTGCGAGAAGATCCGCCGTGAGTTCTTCTTGCGGACTGTGTGCTGTTTGGTCCAAAACCACGAGTTCGCCACCGTTTTGTTCAATGAGGTAGCGTCCAAGGTCTATACCGAATCGGGCGAGTCTATCCCGATGGGCAATAACAACCTGGAGCTTATCACCTTGCATAAGTCGTTCCAATAAGGTTCTAAGCCCTTTTCTTTTGAAGTTAATGCCGCTGCCGATGTCCCTGATAACTTCTGCGGCGGGGTAGATACTTCGTATATACTCGACTTGTCGTTCAAGATCGTCTCTTTGTTTTGTGCTGGACACTCTACATTAGCAAATAGTGGTAGTGGATTGGGATTTGCTTTTGATGTCCCCTTCACCATCATAGCGTCTGTGTCCGCCTCCTGTGCGGATATATTCTATCTTTCCTTCATTTGCTAATCTCCTTAGATGTTTAGGGGGGCAGTCCAGCAGTTCACTTGCTTTACGTGCTGATACATAAGCCATGCATATAGTATAACATTTACATATTGAAATGTAAAGAAAAATATAGATTTTTAGATACTGTTACTTTACCTTAAGTTAAATTTAGTGTGCCAAAGTTTATAGGCTATATAGGTTGAACAAATCAGGAAAAATCCTGCGACAATAAATGGTACATGAACAGAGATGTTAATTAAAAATCCACTTGCGACAAAACCGAGAAGAAATCCGGTGCTCCATGCTAAATGCGTAAGACCAACACCGTGTCCTTTCTCATGCGGTTCGGTAAATTCATTGATAAACCGTGGTATTGTGGTAGAAAGTGCCCACGCTGCCCCTCCACCGAGTATACCAAATAATTGCAGACCAACTAACGAGTTGTGATAAAAAACCAATCCAAAAGCGAGAATAGTAACGACAACATTTGCTACTAAAGCGGGAATTCGATGGCCTACTACATCACAAATTTTCCCAGTAACAAACTGGCAAATAAATGCAAAGAGTAATTTAACTGCGCCGTAATATCCAGTTGCCTTATCACCTCCAAGGTTATAAACCAAAATCGGCATGAGTAGATTTACTGATCCCCAATAGTACGTTGGGAAAACACGCAGACCGATCAACATTTTGATTTCCGATCTACGCCATAGGTTCTTATATTTTCCAATATTTAGGGTTGATTTCGCAATTCCCTCTCGTTTCTGTCGGTTGTCGTTGATATGTTGTTTGAGACGAGGTAAGAAGAAACATGCGCCAATAAACAACAAACCCGATAGAAGTACCGCCCCAGTTCCGAAAGTTCTGTAGTTAATCCGATCAATAATCTCGCCAGCGATAGCGTTTCCAACAGCACTCCCAACAGTGCTACTAATAAAGTAAAGTCCGGTTGCCACCCCTAATTGCTTTGGTGATACAGAACTGATAAGATACGATTGCCCGCCTGCAGTTTTGAATCCGGAAGCAATGCCTTCGTAGCAGAGAATCCCCCATAGAAACAACGGTATTTGTGTTGTAAAAAGTCCTCCTATTACAACGGCACCGGTCATCCCGATAAGCAGTGTCGGTTTGCGTCCGAATCGGTCGCTAAGCTTACCACCGATAAGTGCTGTAATACCACCCAAACCGATAGGGACAGCACGCAATAACCCCGCGAAAAGAGCTTTTTCTCCTAAAACTTTTTCGGCATATACCGGAAAAAACCAGTGCACCGGTCCAGTAATCAAACCGATCACAAACACGATGAGACAGAGCGAAATGAATCCTCGTGTCCACATCAGAGTCCGCCAGAAAATGTGGTCATAATATAAAACCTGCCTAATTTGTCAATAACCGCTTGCAGTTTACCCGTTTAACCGCATCAAACTATCCGTAATATTCGGCGCAGCGGTTCCAAGTCCGCAAGCACTTGTTGCCTTCATCACTGCTCCAATTTCCGTAATCAGATCTTTTGATTTCTGATTCAACGGTTCAGACAATAATTCTGTCAGTCTATGCGTGCCGATTCGGCACGGGAAACACTTTCCACAAGATTCCTCAGCGAAAAATTCCATTGCGTTGTGCGCTACATCAAGCATATCTCGCGTGTCATCAAACACCATAATGCCTGCTGCACCAAGCATCGCTCCAACTTTTTGGAAACTCGGTTCATCAATCGTGATGTCAAGGTCTTTTTCTCCGATAAACCCACCTGACAGTCCTGCGGAGGTAATCGCTTGAATTGCACGTCCTTCTTTTGGTCCGACCGCCCATTCGTAAAGTAGTGTCTTTAATGGAAGTCCAAATGGCACCTCGTAATTTCCCGGTTTTTGTATATCTCCAGAGAGACTAATGATTTTTGTGCCTGCCAGATTTTTATCGTAACTTAGGTTTTTATACCATTCTGCACCGTGTCGCAAAATCTGCGTAGCGGCGGCAAGTGTCTCCACGTTGTTTACGACAGTAGGTAGATTTTCAAAACCGTGCGTCACAGGGTAAGGTGGGCGATTTCTCGGAAAAGGGTGTTTTCCTTCCAAACTGTTCAATAACGAACCTTCTTCACCACAGACATAAGCACCAGCACCACGTCTGGTATAGATATGAAAGTTAAATTGTTTTCCGAGAATAGCATCACCGATCAATCCTTCTGCTTCAGCTTCCGCGAGTGCCCGTTCAAGTATTTTTAAGGTTTCTGGATATTCATATCGGAGATAGATAAAGCCGCGCGTCGCTCCAGTTGCGTAAGCGGCAAGTGTCATGCCTTCAATTACCGAATGTGGTGCATAATCAAGAATAACCCTATCCTTAAAACAACCGGGTTCGCCCTCATCTGCGTTGCAGACGATTGTTTTCGGTTCACCCGGCGCATTCAGCACCGATTCCCATTTTATGCCTGTGGGAAATCCTGCGCCCCCTCTACCAGCAAGTTGGCTCTCTTTAAGTATTTCAATAACGTCTTCAGGGGTAAGGGATGTAACCGCGTATTTTAATCCTTCATAGCCACCAGTACGTTGGTAGCCCGCAAACGTCCTGCGGTTCGGTTCGCGAATCTCTGCAAAGATACATTCTTCACCATCACCTGGGTATGGTGGCGGTAAAGGAGTCCGTTGAACAGAAAGCGTGGTTGCCTGTTTTCCGGTGAGTACTTGATGCCCTTTTAACACTGGGATACAATCGTCACATCTTCCCGCACACGGCATTGCGGTTGCCCCTTCGGTTTTAAGTGCCTCAAGAATTTCCAACCCACCTTGCAACCGACAAACAGGTCCAGTACAAACACGTGGAGCATTTTGTCCTGGTGCCTCACGTGCAAAGTGATGGTAAAAAGTTAAGGTGCCAAAAAGTTCTGCAAGTGGAATTCGAAATCCGACTGCAATGTCACAGAGAGCTGCTTCCGATACAAACCCATCTCTATCATGGAACGCGTGTAATATGCTGAGCAATGGCGCAGGCGCGTCACGCCAATTGGCAATCAATTCTGCATTCGTTGGCATCTATCTCTCCAATAGCATATATAGTAAACTTTAGAATTAATTGAACATTATAAGCAGTTCGGTCAGAAAACCGATACTAACGCAGACGCTGTAGCATAACCTGTTAGGTTGTGTTCCGTTTCTGCACAACCTAACAGGTTATGCTACAAAATGCCCCTTTAATTCTAAATGTCACCATAACATCTGAAAGCAAACACATTCATAGAAAATTGAGTCTGTAATTAGAGTATCAAATTTTGAAGTTATGGTCAACTTTTTTGTATACCAAAGCAGGTTATAGTAAAATCCAACGGAATTAGTCGTTTTGGGATTCCACAAATTTTAAAAAAAATAATTTGACAAAACCCTTCCAATTGTAATACCATTTCTATTAATTTTTGTCTCATTACCGGTTATTAAAAATCAAACGGAGGATGGCACAAACTGGCAGTTTATGGGACAAAGAGAGACATTATATATCAGAAATGGTATAATATCCTTTTAAAATCATGAACTTGGTAGAGAGTTTGAGCCGCGCCGCAAGGCGCGGTCTCTACCACTCACCGACTCAAACCTGAAAATCATCAGCAAAAAATTAGACGAAACTATTTTTGGATCTCTTCTGCTGCGTTAAGTAGTCTATCGCAATATCTATAAAAAGTTGTGAAATCGCACCCGCAATTGCTTTCAGTCCTAAATCTAAAACGATTAATCTCATTTTGTCTATTTTGTCTTGTTTATTTAGGGGGTTACAACCCTCTAATTACTTATCTAAATTGTCCCATATTTTTGTGATTAAAACAAGCGATAAATGCAGTCTATATCTATGTTTAGAGCAATTTTAGTTAATCCCGAAACGACTAATTCCGAATGACAATAGCATGCCTACTGACATTAGACCCACTGGAGAAAAGGATATTACCAAATTTGAAAATTTACAGACACAATTGGCTGAATCAGATTCAACTTAGGAAGAGAGGAGATTATAATGGCTGAACAACACCACGAACTCGCTCATGTTTTTATTGAATCATCACAGACTGTTAACGATGCACGAGGTGCTGCCGCACGCGACTTCAATAGCAATTTAGGTTAAACTAATACTTGGCAGCAAAAAGAAATCATTTAATGCGTAACACACAGCCGCGAGAAATAGAAACTTACCGAACGCAAAACGGGCGTGAACCTTTCACGGAATGGTTTAACGCAATTCGAGATACAAGAACACAAACCAGAATTCGAGGACGACTTGACCGGCTTGAAAAAGGGAATTTTGGCGATTGCGAATCTGTTGGTAGCGGTATCTTTGAGCTGCGGATGCATTTTGGACCAGGCTATCGCATCTACTTTGGTGAAGTGGAGAGAACAATCGTCCTTTTGCTCTGTGGTGGGGATAAGTCAACGCAGGCACAAGATATCCAACGCGCAAAAACCTATTGGTTAGAATATAAGGAGGAACACCGATGAGAAAGTACCGAAAATGGCGAGAGATAATAATAGAGCAACTTGCCGCCGATTGGAACGCGGCACTTGACTATATTCAATTCGCAATAGAAGAATATCAAATTGATAAAGACACTCCTGTCCTTCTGCTGTCGCTCCGAACCTTTATAGAATCGCAGGGCGGGATTGCTGAACTTGCCAAGAAAACCGGCATGAATGAGGAAATGCTCTCAAAAACACTCTCATGTGAGAAAGCACCGCGGATTAACGTGCTTGCAAATATCCTTACTGCACTTGGATGTCGACTTGCAATTGAACCATTAAAAGACATGGGTATGTCCGCTGACATGAAACTCACTGGAGATACAGAAATTCCAAAATTTGCAGATTAACAGACACAATTGGCTGAATCAGATTCAACTTAGTAAGGACTTACGCAGTTTCTCTTAAAGTCCCCTTATATGAAGATTAGACATTATATAAATTTAATTTATATAATGTCTATTGAGTGCTTGAATTTTAAAAGAAATTATTCCGTGAGAGTTATGACACCACAACTCACTTGTGTGCCATCTGCTAAATCACCAGAGCCAACCTGTTCATGAATAACTAATACTTTACCGAGTATATCGGTTTCTGAATTGGTGTCAATGGTCAAGTCAGTGGTGTAATCCTGGTCCCCCATGCCATCTTCGTCAGTTGTAAAAGAATAGGATTTAAAAGCTTCAACATCCCAGATACTACCAGGTGTTTCGCAACTGTCGCCTGAATAGATATATGCTGCGTACTTGCGGCCAGGGCCCGCATTCTGAATCTTAACATCAAAGCTCAGAATTGTACCTGATTCTACGGTATATTCCGCAAAAGTAGCTTCACCGGTGATTCCACTTCCATTCTTTCCATCAAGCGTTACCGTAATTGTTCGATTTAGATCAACGGTGCTAAATAAGTCAAGAACTTCTCTTGTTGAAACATTTTCACAACCTATAGTGAAACACACCGTGAAAATGAGAGCAGCTAACACACATAACGTCTTATTATTCAATTTAAGGGCGTTTTGTGTGGCTATACAAGACACTAAATTTTTGTACATTTTGAATCTTTCCTTTCTTTCGCCAGAATCTGGCGGTTTTGGTTAATTTGTCTCCGTTTTGGAAACTTCATTTATTTCAATAGAAGAGATATGCCCTTGCCTCGGGTCCTCCAAATAAAATAATATCTGGCTAAACTTCAGGTGCCCTATGAGTTTGTGACTGAAAACATTGGACATATCTCGTATCTCATATCCTCGTACAACGAGGATGTTCTTTAAGTTATACTTAACTTCTTATACGGTGGATTCTTTCTCTACACGCGTCCACCTGTCGCGAGGCCTTAAAGTCTTTACTAAAAATATGTACACAACTCACTTGTAAATGCTGAATTCCGTAAGCGCGGGCTAAGCATTATTTTTCTGCCTTGGTCAGAGGCATATCTGGAAAATCTTCAAGTCTAATAAGCTGCAAACCGCTGTTTTCGGTGCCGACATAAAGGACACCATTGGCAACAGCAATAGATGTAGCATCGTCCGGAATTTCTGGCGTAATTCGTTCCCAAGTGCTATCCGTACTTGTCAATCTATAAACCCCACCCTGTGCATTTTTTGAAGAACTTACTGCATATAAAGTTGTGCCGTCCAGAGCAAAACGGTCAATCAGGAGTTGTTGTCCATCTGAATCAGTGATGATGTTCCATTTAGCACCATCGCTTGAGGACAAAGCTTCTTTGTCAGTTGCTACATAAACAGTTTCGTCAGTGATAAGTATCTGCTTAAAAAAATTAACAGATATCGGTAGCGGTACGGTTTTCCAATTCTTTCCTCTATCAACAGAGTGAAGTAGAATACCATCCGGTTTACCAACATAGGTAGTGTCCCCAGAAACGTCTAATTTGAAACTATGAAACTTGCTACTCTTAAGAGAACTAAGGTTCGCTATGTCGCGAGTATCTTCTATCTTGGTATCGTACCAACTTGCATCGTTGTTCACTTGGGATTCAGAGTGCCAGATTAAAAGTTTCTGTCTGTGTTCAACATAGAAGGTGTTACCACTGACAGCAAATCCGCCAAAGATATCTGTCCCCATGCTAAGGAAATTTTTTATAAAATTATTGGCATTTTCCTTAATATCCTCTCCCTCTTTAATATCCTCTTCCTCTTTACCATCATCCTCTATAGATGTCTGCATTGCCTTCATGAATGCTGTGAAACTCTTTTCACCAAAGGTAGGAACACCTTGGATCGGGAGAAGCGCTCTATTTTCTTCGTTTAAGTAGAAAAAAATCAATTCAAATCCTATGTATCCTTTTGCGTAAAGGATTCCATCTGCTTCTGTTATCTGTTGTATATTTATATTTACCTTGGTCAGTGGTATTTTTTTCTTCATAAAAGTGATATGCATATCACTTGATTCTACAGGAATTGCTTTCCATGATTGCCCACCGTCGGTTGATGTAATAAGTTTTTTATCTGCTACTGCGTAGAGTTTATTATTAAAAACAGTTAGATTTTGTATGTTGCCACCTAATCCCGCATTAAATCGTTTCCACGAATTGCCGCTATCGGTTGACCGGCGGATTCCGTTATTATCCCCTACATAAAATTGGGACTTGACATCTGTGGATTGTTGATGAGAGGATTCATTACTACTTTGGACTTTCAAGGCAGCAACAGAATTTGGGTTTGTGAGTTTTACTAAAGGTACCGTTATCCAAGTTTTTCCCTCATCCGTTGAGCGTACAGTGTTGGACGCGGGCACTATTAATAACATAACCGTTTTTTCTTTAGCAACAATCTTGTTTATTACCACCGCATATTCATTTTGAATAACGTTTGTCGGCGTAATATCTGTCCATGAATTGCCGCGATCTGTTGATCGAAAAACTGACCATAAAGACTTTTTACTCATCATAACCTTTAATGTAGTCCCAATATCCATAAAATTCTTCATATCCGCCGAAATTTTGAGAAGTCCTGCCACAACGTAAAGGCGGTGTCCTGCTACTGCAAATGCATGAATAGATTTAGATTCCGCTACCGGTAACTTTTCCCACACACCTGATCTATCAAGACCATCTTCCGAATTCGGTTCCAGATTGAAGCGGAAAAGGCCTCTATTAGTTCCAGCAAATAGTGCGTTTTCAACGGATGTTAATGCATAAATTTTTCTTCTTTTTAAACCGTTGTTTAGGGGTATCCAAGAGACTCCTGCATCATTAGAACAGAACACCCCTTGCAGTAGGGCGAGGTAAATTTCAATAGCACCTTGTGCATTATCCCTTACGATCAAGTCGATAACACGTCCTTTCGGGCGGGGACCGAGAGATTTCCACGTCTTACCCTTATCTTCTGAAGCGAGGACTGCCTCATCAGCCACAATATAGAGAGTGCCCCCTTGTTCAGTTATGGGTATGGGCCTTGTAGGGTGCATAGCCGGTAAGTTACTATTTATTAAGCGCCACCTTTGGTTATCAGTTGTCATGCGATAAAGCCCTATTGGAGTTATCGCAAATAGATCGTTTGTTTTTGTAGCAAATAGTGTAGATACTTGTACCGCTCCAGGAATGTCAAGTTGAGTCCACCGTTCCGTTGAGAGTGGAAACTCTGTTTCAATTGTTGGAATAACATTGGTAAAGTTCACGTTTTGAGATGTCCCCACTTTTTCACCAGTGCCTTGACTTTTACTGGAAATATCAGTGGTTCCGAGTTGATTACGCGAATCAGGTTTTATTTTTCGGGCGATACTAACAGGTGTATCAACGATTTCAACTGTTAACGCTGATTCGGAATCGAGATCGTACGGTTGGAAAGAGAGGGAAAGGTGTTGGACTCCAAGACCTATTAGTAATAGAACTAAAATAGCGGAGGCGGCAGAAACTACCCACGGCACAAAAGGTTTGCTACTTGACGGAACAATAGGATTAACGCGTGCAACTTCCTTCATAATGTCTTGCGTCAATTGTGTTGGGAGTTGGAAACTACTGAGGTTTTCGCGAATTATCGCTTCCTCTTTCTTTAAACGGTTGCGCGCACGACTGAGTCGGCTTTTAATCGTATTCGGGGACACACCGAGCATCTTGCTAATCGCCTCACATGTCATTTCACCGAGATAATGAAGTGCCATGACTGTGCGTTCGCTCTCAGGCAATTTTTGGAGCAGTTTTTGGACAACTTCGCGCCGGGCTTCAGCCGCTTCAGTGTCTCGTTTTTCTGCCATATAATGTGAATGTGACACTTGATCAATCTCCGCAACGTCAGTAGCTTCTAAAG
Source organism: Candidatus Poribacteria bacterium (assembly GCA_003635185.1). Taxonomy (GTDB): domain Bacteria; phylum Poribacteria; class WGA-4E; order WGA-4E; family WGA-3G; genus MSPOR6. Next base: position 22,292 of record PYJA01000002.1, read on the forward strand.
ATTGGATCGGAAGTTTCTTCTTTCGGTGCCATTCAGTGCATAGGTGAGACGCAATCACATATACCCATCCTGGGAACAAGCTGTGGTCTTTCAAAGTTCTGAGTCTTTGATAAGCTCTGAGAAAAGCGTCCTGCGTAATTTCTTGCGCGATATGAAAATCCCCGATTTTGCGCCATGCAAGCGCGTGAATTCCCTTTTGATATTTTTCAACGAGCTCGGTAAATGCCGTTTGATCACCGTCCAATGTCCGCTGAATCAGTTCAGTATCGTTATTTTGCATAAAAAGTACTCCAGAGTGGTCCCACTACTTAATTTAAGTGACGAGTTTTAAATTGCAAAAGGTTGCATTATTTTATAGATTTTATAGCAAATCCAAAAAATTTGCCATCGGAGAATAACATGTGATTGTGAAATTCTAAGTCGGTTTTCAGATTGTACCCAAGTTTGCAGTTTAGACGTTAAGATTGCAGAGGCAATTTACCTTTTAAAATTTACCATAAGAAAATAGATGGAGTTTATAAAAATGAAATTGAAAACTCTCGGTCTTATCAGTTTTGTAGTGATTATGTTAGGAAATATGATGGTTGCAGAGGGATCTTCTGGGATAGACCATCGCGATATCTTCGTAGGAGCAAGTGCGCGAGCAGTTGGTATGGGCAGTGCCTTTACTGCTGGTCCTTTCGCAAATAACGGTTTTTTGTGGAATCCCTCTTCGCTGGGATTTATGAATGGATTGGAAGTAAATATGGGTGGGATTCCGTTTTCGGGTGAACCGTCAGGACCGGATCAAGCGTTTTCGTTAGCGGCAAGTCCTAATACATTGGGTTTAACCGATAAAAATGTGGGGAATCTATCTGTAGCATCTTGGTTTAATGGTTGGAACAATGCTAACAATGAATCTACCCAGATTGTGCTATTAGGATATGGTTTGGCATTAGGTGAACAGGCATCAGCAGGAGCGAATTTACGCTACTATCAAAACAACACACCCATTAGGACGAATTATCTTTGGAGTTTAGATATCGGCACGCAATTCACCTATCCGTTAGAGAAATTAGGTGATTCGGTCACAGTAGGCATGAATCTGTCGGAATTGAGCAATGGAATTCGGGCGAATGGGGAGCTTATTGAAAGTTTACCTTTAGCTGCACGTTTCGGGGCCACATATCGTCCGGACATCGCGACTTTGCTATCAGCAGATATTGCTATTCGCGGACAAAATGATGTGAGTTGGGGTGAACGACTTCGGTTACATTTCGGGGCAGAACGTTGGTTTTTGAACAACCATTTTGGCGTGCGTGTAGGGTATACAGCACTAACCGCATCCGACAAGTTCAGTGCGGGTGAATGGACACAAGGCATTAGTTTTCAGAATTCAGCAGGACAGTTGGACTACGCTCACGTTAGGGGCGGTGAATTAGATCAAAGTTTGCATTGGATTTCAGCAACGTTGCGGTGGGGTGGAAAAGGAAAGCAATCCGTTGCTACTCCCGAACAGACGACACCTGATACGGTGGCAAAACGTAAAGATGTTCCCGAAACAGACACAACATCACCGATTTTGATGCCGAAAACGCTTGAGTCTGATGTAGAGACTGAGGTGTCTTCAAATGAATTGCAACTCTCTGTCCCCGCAATTTCACCGAACAGTGACGGCATCGCAGATACTCTCACATTCCGTTTTAATGTAGGAGCGAATGACAAATGGAAATTGACACTCCATGATGCATATACCGAACAGGTTTGGGAAAAATCTGGAACCGGTTCTTCCGCAGAGGGCGTTGTGTGGAACGGAATGGGAAGTGATGACAAATTGGTGCCTGATGGGGACTACGTTGCACATCTATACATCATTGATGGAAAAGGTGCCTCTCATCTCAAAAACAGCAAAAAAGTAACGGTTGATCTGGTCCCAGCAACGGTAGAAATCTCTAAAAAAACTCCCGAAAGGGTTGGCATAAAAACGTGGGACATTAATTCGATTGCCAACTGGAAACTTGAGATTTTTAATATGAATGACGAACTGGTTGAAAGGAGTGAAGGTAGAGGTTCACCGCCAGAAACGATAGTTTTAACAAAGGTGCCTCAGTTGGCATCGACAACGTACAAATTTGCATTGAGCGTTAAAGATATTGCCGGTAATCAGAGTGTTCAACAAGCGCAGTTACAATTCGGGAGTGGAATTCAGAAAACATATAAAAAACCTAACATGACATTAATGGTTGGCTCCTTTGCTGAGCGGCGCAATGCTAATATGTTGGCTGAGAATCTACAACGTTTATATCCGAATGAGAAGGTGAAAATATACACTGCGACGGTTAATGGAAGGACACTGCATCGGGTAACGATTGGGGAATTCGCGGTCCGCTCAGAAGCATCAGGACTCAAGCAGCAAATTCAGGAGTCGCAAGATGTTGAACCTATTCTGATTACACCGCAATAGAGAGAAATTCCTTACATTCTATAGAATTCTAAAGCGTTCTGGTAAAAGAGTCGGTTTTTCTCTGCATCGGAAGCATCGTCAATAGCGGAGAGTAGTGCTTCTAACCACTGATGATATTTCGCAGCTAAGGTGCAGACGGGCCAATCGCTCCCAAACATGAGTCGGTCAAAACCAAACACTTCAACGAGGTGTCGGATGTAAGGTTTTAGTTCTTCAGGTGTCCAGTTTTCACTGGCAGTTGTCACAATACCTGATACTTTACAGTGGACATTATCAAAGGCGGCGAGTTCGCGCATGTGGGTTGCCCACGGCTCAAACTCTCCGTCTTTTATATTTGGCCCGCCGCAATGGTTGACTGCATGCGTGATTTCAGGGGTGGCTTGGACCAATTCTATTGAGGCAGGGAGTTGGTCATGTTTAGCGCAGAGCTCAAAAGAGAGGTTATATTTCGCTAACAATTTTACACCGTTAATCAATTCAGGAGTGGCGTAGAAGTGATTATCTGGATGGTGCCATGCCATTCGACGGATACCGACAACAAGGTCAAACGCTGCGAGTTGTTCAAGGATAGCTTCAGCGTTTGGTTTTTCCAGTGGTGCAGCAGCAGCGATTGCACCTATCATCCCATCTGTTTCTGCGATATGGGTTAGCCATTCCACCTCCTGGACAACGTGTGTTTCAGCGGGGTCGCCTTCCACGTGAACTGATTTGACAACATTTATGTTTCCGATCGCGTCCCGATAATCCTGTGGCGTATATTGCTGTTTGAGTAGGTCGAATCCATCTAACCAAGGATATTCCAAGTTAGATGTATCCCAAAGGTGTTGATGGGTGTCAATGATTTTAAGCATGCGTTCTCTTCCAATAATGTGTATTTCTGCGGTATTATACCATACAAAATAGGATTGTCAAAATAATCTTCAACATAGGGTTATTTAGTTTTAAGAATTTTCCGTTATTGAGTTGGACTCAAAGTTAGGCCCCCAGGCTGGTAGGTGCGGTTTCTAACCGCACCGCATCCGACAAAGCAAGTCGCTATGAGGGTTTTTGAACCAAAATCGGCAGAATACGCCAAATCAACGGTATGAATGCGCGTATGGCATTCCCCGTGTGGTATTCTGCATTGGTTAAAAACCTCACCTACCGGCCTGGGGCATATAGCAGGTGTAAAAAATTCATCCGAAAAACCGAAAACTAAATAACCCTGAGCAGTGTGCAGAGTTATTTCAGAGGCATTCAATTGTCGAGGGTATTAACTAACTAATGATATTCGGTGTCATTTCTCCGATATTTAAGATGTCAAAGACATTTCCATTAGAATGGGAGAATACAGAGTAACAACACTTAAGTATCAGGACGGACGCATTCCCCTCGCTTGCGGGGGGTTAGGCGGGTCCAATAGGCAGAAATTGGAGTTTTTATCTCCCCGGAGACGCTATCGCTATGGGGCTCGCCCCCTAAATCCCTTTTATCAGGGGACTTTTAAACACATTGCGTCCGTCCTGAAGTATAAAAAATCGCCCAAATCACATTAACACCCTTTGTCAAATATGTTATCATTTAAAAAATTGTTTTGATGCATCACAGTTTAGAGGGGTTGTGGACTTGAGCATCATTATTTGGTTTATACCCTCAAAAATAATTTGACTTTCATAAAGAGTTTCCTTGTTTTCTCTTTAATAACCTAAGTTGCTACATAGTAGCACAATCTTCCAGATTGTGTCATAAGGGCGCAAACTGGAAGTTTACGCTACAAATGCGGAATTCACGTTAAGATACTCTCAATGGGTTAGGACATACACTGCAATGTTTACAGCCATTTTTGCAGCAAGTTCGCGGACCTCAGGTGTATCATCCGGGTGTACCCTTGCGTCTTCCAATCCATCGCCAATATCAGCACTGTACGCGTAAAATAGCACCATTCGTCCATCGTGAAAGATACCAAAACCTTGTGCGGGTTCAGAATCGTGTTCATGGATTTTTGGAAGTCCCGGCAGATCGTAAAAACAGTGGTATATCGGATGTGAGTTTGGTATCGGTTGAAGTGCCTGCTTAGGAAAAACCCGACTTATCTCACGGCGAAAACTTTTATCTAATCCATAGTCGTCATTGACAAAGAGGAAACCACCTTTTGTGAGATATTGTCGTAGTGCTAAAACCTCCTGTTCAGTCAGACGTATATTCCCGTGTCCAACGAGATAGAGCATCGGATATTGATAAAGTGTATGATCGGTTAGCTTGAGAATTACGCGATCCTCTGCCGTTTCAATCTCTGTCCGTTCGCGTAGTAGGCGAAGCCAATTGCTGATAGTAGAAGGATCGCCGTACCAATCACCACCGCCACCATACTGGATTTGCGCGATTGTAAAAAGTTCACCTGCTTCTTGTATGCTAATCAAAGTGCAAAACAGTAAGCAACAAACAAGAAAAAAGGTTGATTTCGTAGTTTTTATCTGCAATGATTTCAAAATTCCATCAAAAATATTCATTATACGAGACCAATGCGCTTTCTGAAAAACCATTCAGTACCTAATAACCCAACAATTGTGATAAGGATGAGCGGATGCGCCCATAAATCGCGTTCCGTATCAACAAAGACCGGGTTTTGCACATTGTTAATTTTGTCAGGAAGCATGTGAGCGTTCTCCATAGTGAGATATACACCGCCGGTCTGCTCCGTTAGTTCCTTGAGTAGCGTTTCATTCAATTGCGGTGTTTCTAATTCAATGAGTTGCGGGTGGACGTGGATATCAATTTCATCTTCTCCCAAAGGTATATTCCCTATTTGACCGACAGCACGAATTTTGTAAGTTCCTTTTTCTTCTACCTTCAATTGCGCAGTATAATTGTTTGTATTATTCGTTTGGTTTTCTGTAGCCTGAGTGCGTGTTTTAAGCGGAAACGTTGAACCGCTTGGCGATGTGACCGACAGTTGAATTTCAGCATCATTTTGAGGCTGCAAGGTATGAGAATATGCTCTAACATTTATCTGAACAGTTTCACCTTGCGCATAAGTCGGTGCTGCGGTTGTGATATATATTTGATTCTCATCGGATTGTTGCGACATCCAACGCAACACTTGTGCCCAAAAACGGGGATACACTGTTTGATAGGTAGTCCCTTTAAAAGCGTTTACACCAAAGTCCCAATTCCATACACCTTCAGCAGTTAAGAGAAGACTTTTTCCCAGTCCGACTCGTTGAAAAATTAGTACTGGTTCTCCATTCTGTTTTTTAATGAGTGTTGTTGCTCCCGCTCTCAGTTGAAAACCGCGAAATACGCGGGAAAGTGCAGGAAGATTCTGCCAAATTTCGGTATTGCGTTCTAAATTGTCAGTCAGCTGCAGCATCGGATGAAACCTGCCAGCTTGTGTAAGAGCCAGTGAAAATTCTGCCTCCTGTACCTGACACCCATTAACAGGAATCTGAATAGGTAGTATCCTCGCGAGTTGAGTGTCTCTAAATCCGTTTATGCCTAATGCGCTGTGCGAAGGAAGAAAGATGACCGCCTTCCCGCGCTGTTCCACAAAGTCAACAATTGCTTGTTGTTGACTAACAGTAAGATGTTCGGCAGATAAGTCGCCTAAAATCAACACATCATATTTAAAAAGTTGTTCGCGAGTTTTAGGAAACTGTAAAAGTTCCGTCTTCAGATTCTGTGGGTAATACCCATCGTTGCGTGCAAGAACTGAGTCTGCTCTTGCTTTTTTAGACAAAACAGCAAAAGTTGCTTCAATATTTGGGTCACGCTCCAAAGTACGTTTAAGGAACGCATATTCCCAGCGTGGTCTGCCTTCCAGATAAAAGACATTAAGTTTTGCCTTCACAACTTTTAAGGAAAACGTCTTTTCATTGTTAGCATTCGTCAATTCGCCTTCCAACGTGGGAAGTATAATCTTATACTGAAAATTTCCTTCGGTCTCAGGTGTCAATTTTAGTTCAACAACATGTTGTGTCCCTTTTGAAGTCTGTTGTCCATCTAAAGTAACTGATTGCTCAGCACTATCTTGAGGAAAAGTGAGCATTGCAGCATCAACGAGGCGATTCGAGCCGGATTCACGTAGCGAAACGCGAATTGATTCAGTTGTATATCCTGTCTGTGCAATAGTTATACGAATGACAGTTTCATGTCTTGTGTAGGCAATAGGCAAAACATCAATGTTTTGGATCTGTATATCCTTTGGTGGCTGCGGTGAACCGACACCTATAGCATAAATTGGTGTGTTCAAAGCGGTAATATCTTCTACTGATAACCTGGAGGCATTATGCGCTCCATCAGTTAGTAGCACGATGCCTGCGTTCGGTTGTCCTCGCCATACCTGGGCTGTTTCACGGATAGCAGATGCAATATCTGTAAGTGTGCCTTTCGGTTCAAAATTTTCCACAGTGATGGCTTCTTGATGGAGAACCGAATCAAAACGGTAGAGATGGACTTTGTACTCGCTTTCCAATGTTTCTAAAAATTGGCTTGATTCGTCCAACAAAAGTTGGTTCACCTGACTCATGCGTGAAGTTTCGGTTTTCCCCGCGTGATTGTCTTTCAGTTGCATACTTCTTGAAGTATCAACTAATATTGACAGGTGGGATATAGGGGTAACGTCTTTCTTCTCTATAATGACTGGTGCTAATAGACAACACAGTAAAATTGCAACGGCTAAAAAGCGTAGGGCAATGAGTGAATAACGAAGCAAACGGCGCAAGGACTGACCTACACTGAGATATCCGTATAATGTTATGCCAACTGCAACGATTATGCCAATTATAACCGCCCACACTGGCCAATAGTATGTAAACTGCATGCTGTATATGCTTTCTGAATATGATCTACCAAATTATATCTTGATACAGCGGTCTCTGTCAATAGATTGTTGACAACAATCCCAAAATTCTTCATAATTGAGGAACAATTTTTTACGTATCCAGAATTCAATTGGAGTTAACCCCAAATGGATATGATTTCTATTCCGTGGCAAATGGTTCTATTATGCAGTATATCGCTCTGTGTTGGATGGGGAATACGCGGTAATTTCGGTCATGAATATGGAGCCGCCCTGCCCGGTGCGCTTGCTGCTATGGCAATTGTACTGCTCTCCGGCCGTGAAGACTGGTGGCGTTACGTTAACTATTTTGCTTTATTTGGGGCAATAGGATGGTCATTCGGTGGAAGCATGTCTTACATGATGGTAGTTGGGTATACACATTCATCCCATTCACCGACAGTACTTTACGGGTTTGCCAATCTTTTTGTTATCGGTTTTTTGTGGGCAGCACTGGGTGGGGCTGGGACTGCACTACCAGCGTTTCTCATAGAAATTGACCAAAATCAGTCCATTCCTACACTATCGGTATTCTTTGTTCCGATATGTGCTGTTTTCACAGGGTGGTCGCTGCAGGCAGTTGTGGTGGATCGTATTTTCGCAACTCAGCGCATGCAACGACACGAAAACCCGCTCTATTGGTCCGACTCTGATTGGTTAGCCGCACTTGTTGCAATTGTTGCTGCGCTCATTGTCATCCTATTCCGAGGACAAATAGATATGGGCACCTCGCTTATTCTCTATATGGGTATCGGATGGTTTGCCGCGTTTTTGTTGTTAGTAAACGTATTTAAACTTCGCATGACACCGCCGAGAGGTGACAATTGGGCTGGGTGTGTCGGTATGGTTGTCGGTGTATTGGGATATTGCTGGCATTACAAACTCAATGGCGTTGCCTTCGCAACACTGATGACGGGTTTTGCAGGCGGTTTCGCCTTTTCATTTGGACAATTGCTGAAGCTGCTCTGTATCCGAACAGGGCTGCAAACAAACTGGCACAGCGTAATGGAGCAACTCCAGGGTTTGCTTTTTGGGCTTGGTATCGCAGTAACGTTTGGCTTTATTTTGAATCGCACGCCACCATTAGAAACTAACCCCAATTTTCCACGGTGGATGGAGATATTTGCTGTCTTTTGTATTATCATCGCATTGACATATTTAAACTATCGGAAGGCGGTACAAACATGGGTAGATACTATTGACTCTTTACCTGAACGGATGTTTGGAATACCTGTAGTCGGTTGGTTTCGTCATTCCAGAGGATGGATAGGCTGGTTTGAACTTTTTTATATCGCGCTTAGTATAGCGTTTGTTGCCATTTTGACAGTGAATCTTCACGATCCCATACCTTTTATTTCGAGAAGTTGGTTAGGTAAGGGACAACTTCTGTATCTTGTTTTTTTATGGTGGATAGTAATTTTCAACTTTGAACGAGCGTTAGTCAACTTCAGTCCACATCGGTTGGTTACGGAAGGGGTGATCACCCTTAACGCAATTATTTGCACAGTACTTGTGGCATTAGGTCCGCAAGCCGTTTCAAAACAGACCGGAAATGTTTTCTCATTTTCTGAATGGTTATGGAAAGTACCGGTGTGGGGCTTTGTCGTGATGGCAGGGACAACATTTGCTTTTTGGGGAATTAAGCATGCTCTTTATGGTAAACAACACGCCCCTGGCGCATCACTACATATCCGTTTTGGAAAGGATTCTAACGCGCCTAAGGAGAAACCGAAAGCGGGTGAACCGCACCCTTGAAGTTATACCAAATTAACGAAATTTATCTTTTTTCTCCGGTAGGTTCGGTTTCCTAACCGCACCATAGGCATCAATTTAAGAATTTTGATTTGTATGATGCGGTATCTTTAGTCCCGTAGGGACGATATGTTTATAGAAAAATGTTGCCCCTCCCCTCTTGAGTTCCGTAGGAACGGCATAGAAAGATAAACATATCGTCCCTACGGGACTAAAGGGAAGGTTTTGAACGTTATCTATAAACATATCGTCCCTACGGGACTAAAAAGAGGGTAAACCCAATAACCGGGTGTATCGAAAAGTGAGCATAATAATTCTTATGTTTTCTTAAATTGACGCTTATGGTTCGGTTTCCTAACCGCACCTGAACGAGACAGATCGCGTTAATTTGGTATTATACGGTTGTCATCCGTCAAGCAATTATAGTAGATTTCAGTAAACAATACCCGTTGATCAACACGCATAGAAAACACACCTATCATCAGGTATTTATTTTATCTTAATCTATTATTTCCACAGCGGTTCCGCTTTCAGCGGATGCATAGATTGCATCTGTAATTTGCTGAACAACAAGTGCCTGCTCCAAGCCAGTTATCGGTTGGCGGTTTTCACGGATCGCTGCAGCAAAATCGGACAATGGGTTACCGTGATGGGGTCCGTCAGAGTCACCGGTATCAGCAAGAGGATTTGAACTTACACCATCTGCAGTTGTCGTTTGGTTATGGACAATACTGCCAGGATTCCCATCTCCCATTTTCAATTTAAGCGAACCTTCTGATCCAATAATTTCCCAATCGGAATTTGAACTTGCTGTCATGAACTCGCCGCGCTCAAGGGTAATTATAGTCCCGTCTTCACATTGAACCAGCGCGGTATAGTGCGTCTCAGCATCAGAACCGGGGGCGATATGTGATTCAAATATAGGTGGGACTGTCCACGTTTGTGCAAAGACAGTTTTGGGTTTGAGTTCCCATCCTGTAATCCCAAGCAGGAAATCAATATCATAACATCCCCAATTTACAAGGATACCGCCGCCGTTAAGTGCTTTCGTCAACCGCCATGCGGGACGCGGCGTACCAGGTTCTTTTCCACATCCCCGAATAGCGCGGCAATGCACAGTTCGAAGTTCACCTAAACCGCCTGTTGTGATCAGTTGCGTTGCAAGACGGGCGGCTTTGTTGAAACGGTTGCGAGATGAACAACAACCAGAAACCATATCTCCGCGTGCAGCGATGAGTTGCTTAACCTCCCCAACGTTCATTGCAATCGGTTTTTCAATCAGTACATGTTTGCCTCTTTCAAACGCACGTATCGCAACTTCAGTTCGGTATTGCGTTGGAAATGCCAGAACAACAGCCTCAACCTCATCGTCGTCAAGAAGATCGATGTCATTCGTATACATTTTCGGCGGATTAAAACGTTCGGCAGCTCGCTCCCTATTCGCGTCAATTAGATCCGCCGCTGCGACTAACGCAATATTATCGGAATCCGATGCTATACTAAGATGCCGACTTCCGATGACACCACATCCAATTACACCTAATTTTACTGGGTTCATAAAGTCTCCATTTATGTTTTTATTTTAGACTAAATCGTAGTTTATAATTTTTGAATGCACCTAAATATAACCGGTAGAGCCATCAGGACGGATAGGGCACGTTCGCTGCCAATGAACATATTGGTTATCTGTGACAGCGTCCTCGTTTATCTCTACACCCAACCCTGGACGATCCCGCAATTCCAGATACCCATCTTTGGGCAGATACGGTTCATCTACCCATGTATTCCAAGCACTTTCAGTCGGTAACAAATATTCAAGGATTTTGAAGTTTGGGGTGGCAGCAGCGAAGTGAACATTGACAGCAGTCGCTAATGGTCCCATCGGATTGTGTGGTGCTATGCTCACATAGTGTGCCTCAGCGATTGCTGCAATTTTGCGCATCTCTAATAATCCGCCACAGACACATATATCCGGTTGTATGATGTCTGCACCCTGTGCAGCGATGAGATCAAGGAATTCAAAGCGTGTGTATAAAGACTCACCCGTTGCGAGCGGCACCTGCATTTGAGCGCGTAGACGCGACCATGCAGGTATGTGTTCAGGGCGTAGTGGTTCTTCATAGAAATATGGGTCGTACGGTGCGAGGGCGTTGGCAAGTTGCAGCGCACGAATTGGTTCAAATATTTTTGCGTGGGGATCAAAAGCGAACTCCCAATCATCCGGTGTGTTCATACGAATTTGTTCAAAGTAAGTCGCAGCCGCATCACAGACACGTCCCCATCGATCTGAATCTGGATTAAGTTGGTAAGGACTTGTTTTGAAAGCAGTGAATCCCCATTCTTCATTGAGTTTGCGTGCCTGATCGGCAGCTTCAATACCGTCTCTGCCTCCGATGCCTCGATACACACGGACGCGGTCACGGGCATGCCCACCGAGAAGCATATACACAGGCAATCCAGCAGCTTTTCCACTAATATCCCAGAGCGCATGGTCAACTGCTGAGATAACAGCGAGCCCCGCACCCCCCGGCGGAAATCTGAACTGCTGGTGCAGTTTGAGCATGATGTATTCTATCCGGCGTGGGTCATCCCCCTGAATCATTTCAAAGATATAATCCGCTATCGGTTCAACTGAGAGGTCTGGTCCCGTAGAATATGCCTCACCCCAACCATAGATACCCTCGTCTGTCTCCACTTTGATAAGACCGCGTGGACGATTGCCGAAATTTGCCATGAATGTTCGGATTGCAGTAATTTTCATTTGTTGCAATGTTCCTGAGATCAATTAGATTTCGGTTGCGACACTTGTTTGGGTATTATTACAGATGTTTTGAATTGTGTCAAGAAAATAATTGAATGGATAAAAACATTTGACCAAAATTTGCATTTTTTGTATAATTACTCTCAACGGAGTAGCACGTTAGCTGCTCAAAATTCTGCTATTGATGGTTAGATTTATACTTAATTTTACGACTTGTGCCAGTTAACATTTGGTATATTTATATTTCACATGTTCCTCTTGTTTGGGTTTGCATTCCGCAACTTTTCCGATACCTGCTGTCCTCAAGGTAGGAGGGAACTCCGATTCCCGACTGCAAACGGTCGCGATTCGGAGATCGCTCCTACAAATATGAACAGTTGTGAAAAACAACAAAACTTTCACTTAACTGGCACAAGTCGTGAATTTTGTGTATTTATAGAAAAAACTTGACATTTGTTGCATTTAGCAGATATAATAGCGTTGTGAATAGGCAGAACGAACAAAAAATTGCGTTACCATGCATTTTTAGCGTTCAGACTTGGGGATTTGGACGATGAAAAACCGACAAACGAA
>PYJA01000003.1 GCA_003635185.1 Candidatus Poribacteria bacterium
TACAGGACTTACGCAAAATACTTGTAATATTTCTCTCCTATGGCTAATATAGTCTATAAGGAGGTTCATAAAATGACAAAACCAACACGTCTTGATTATTGTCAATATCTACTCACGACCCGTGTCAACTATACTCTCACTCATTATGCGGATCACTGTGAGCGTTTTAGTCATGATCAAATTAATCGTTATCTTGCGGGTGATCGTTTGCCCCCTCGTCTTGTCTGGGAAAGTGTCCAACCCCACTTGGTGCAAACTCCCGATGGATATATTATCTTTGATGATACTATTTTAGATAAAAGACATGCACAAGATATAGCCTTTGCTCAGAAACAATATAGTGGAAATGCTCACACCACGATAAATGGTATAGGTGTTGTCACCTGTGTTTATGTCAACCCGGAGTTAGACCGGTATTGGATTATTGATTTTCGTATTTACGATAAGCAAGGTGATGGCAAATCCAAGTTAGATCATGTTCAGGATATGCTTGATGTTTTAGTGAACTCCCGCCATGTTGCTTTTAGCACAGTGTTGATGGATAGTTGGTATGCCAGCAAAGTGCTTATGTTATTCATTGAAAGTCTTGGTAAAAAGTTCTATTGTCCACTGAAAAGGAACAGACTTGTTGATGATTCTAACGGCACAAAACCATATCAACACATTGACAGCTTAGAGTGGAGCCAAACAGAACAGAAGTCGGGTAAACGTGTGAAAATCAACAAGTTCCCCAAAAATCATAAGGTGAAAGTATTCCGGGTAGTGTCTAATAAACGCACGGATTATGTTGCTACAAATGACTTGAACCAATCAGATGTGTCCGCTGTGCGACAGGTGTGTAGCGCACGCTGGAAGATTGAACAATTTCACCGTGAAACGAAACAACTCACAGGGATCGAAAAATGTCAATGCCGTTTACCCCGTATTGTGAGAAACCACATCACTTGTGCTGTATTAGTATGGATTTACCTGATGCAAAAAGCAAATGAAATGGGGCAAACGCTTTATCGAGTCAAAAATGAACCGTATTCTGATTTTCTACGCCAACAGCTAAAATCACCTACTTTGAAAATGGATATTGCGTAAGTCCTGTTAATGATATTTCAGTGATTTATCTCCCCACACGCTATCGCTATGGGGCCCGCCCCCTAAATCCCCCTTATCAGTGGGACTTTAAGAGAAAATGCGTAAGTCCTGAATCAGTGTTTTTCGTCTTTTTAACCCCCTAAATCCCCCTTATCAAGGGGGACTTTAAGAGAAAATGCGTAAGTCCTATATATTCTCTATGTTGGACGGACAGGCATTCAATCATTCAATTAGAAATAATGTCCGTTCGCCCAACAAACATACTTGAGGGTGGGAACGCCTCAACTGTGAAAGTTTTGCGTCCATCTGCCCAAGTGATCGTTACCTCAGCAGATTGTTTTTGATGTTCTCGTGGGAAGACCAATTTTCTTCCAGAGGATTCTGTGGGGCCAGTCCAATCTTTAATAGACGATAGATTGAACTCAAAGTGAAGGGTTACAATATTGCCCGTTTGTTCCCAATCGGCATCTTTAAAGCGATGAAGCCCCTGCACGAATTCTACTTGTAGATCAACAGGCACCCCTTGAAAGACAACATCAAAATCTGCTTGCCACGTATAGCGATCCGAACCGACACGAACCCGCGGAGGTTTCACCTCAAAAAGCACAACAGCGTCCATGTTTGTATCCGCACCACAGCGGATACCCGCTAAGGGGCGCGTCGTAATCGGTAAATCTATCGTATTATTCTCATTTTAAGCCACCACCGCACCGCAAAGACGAGTAGTGTGAATGAAATAAAAAGATTCTTTTTCTTTTCATCCGCTTCAACCCAGACTATATTTTAAACAACCGATTTACGATGTGCGACATAAGGCGGTTCAAGCATTAATTTCTGGTCTTCATCTGTCATCAGATCGCGGAGTGCATCGTCATATCTGCCCTGTCCCCATGAAGCATGTCCTGGAGAATACTTGAACAGAATGGAGCGGCGTTGATGCGTTGCAGTCCACGGGAGCGTACCGTGCGTCAACGCTTCCGTGAAGATAACGACATCGCCTGCCTTTTGATGCACCGGTGCCATACAGGTTTTGTTTTCTACTACGGGACGGAATTGTGGCGGACACGGGTAGTTGCTCTTGTGGCTACCGGGGATACAGCAGAAACCGCCGTGTCCTGGCAGCATGTCTGTTAACGCCCACGATACAACGGTCAAACCGTTATACATCCGATCATTTCGGAAGACATAGTACTGTGATGGATCGTAAGGGGTACCGCCACCGTGAAGTGTACCACCGGGGTTGCCATCTATCATCAAAATACCGTAGACATGATCGAGTCGAAATTTCGGACCGACGATCTCTGCTAAACACGGCATAATACGCGGGTGATTGAGAAGTTTCCGAAACGCATCGTTTTCCCAACTTAAAAAACCACCGAACCGTTGTGAATGGATATTATCATCTGCGGGATCGGGGTAGTCTTGTGCGTCAATCAGCGCGTTCAGTTCAGCGAGTTCTTCTGCCGCTAAAACACTTTCTATATTGACATATCCCCACAGGTCAAACAGATATTTTTCTTCAGCGTTCATAAGCCATCTCCGTTGCTGTTATTGATGTGGTGAGCGCGAGGTCGGTTCCATCCGTGTCACAACGATTTTTGATCTGTCAATAAGTTCACCGACGCGTGGTGAGATTTCGTTTACCCACCGTTCGTCTTCGTAAACCGCTGCGTAGAGTTGTTCCCGCTGTTCCTCGCTTTCAAACCTGCGGATCCAGATGTAGTGGTCATCCTCTTCTTCACCGATAAAACTACCGATGACGACCATTCCTTTAGAAATCTGAAACGGAATAACCGTTTCTTCCATGTATTTGACCCAGTTGTCGCGTTGTCCGGGTTGGGTTCGATATTGACGTAATTCGAAAAATGCCATAAGAATCTCCTTGTTTGAAAATTTAAGTTATTAATTGAGAAGATGTTGTTTTGTTGGTAGATATAGTAGACTTAAGAATTAATCGGACATTCGGTTAGAAAACCACATCTACCAGCGGTGTTGTAGCATAAACTTCCAGTTTGTGCTACAAAAATGCCCTTTTAATTCTAAATGTCACTATATAGGGTATCATCAAAAGAAAATGAGAAAAACAACTCGTTCGAATATGCTATTTTTAGGTATGTGCTTGACAGTGTTTTGCTAAATCTTTACGCACAATCTTGGCAATTTCGGGACCAATCTCCTGGAGTTTTTCTTCTAATCCTTCATTTTGGATAGAGACTGTAGAAATGAATGCGCCTTTATCTAAATCAATAGGCAAACCGTCCTCTTGTTCAATGCCGTTCCGGGCGTACCGAACTCGAGCAAGGAAAAGTGGTCCATTACCATCTTCATACTGGAGTTCAACGCGTAGAAATTCAATAGCATCAATCCCTTGCACGCGTCCAGCTAGGTCCAGTGTCTTAATTGTGAGTTTAAACGGAGACTTAACTTTGTACCTGTTCATAAGCATATCCTATCAACAATCAAAGATTATGTCTAATAGTAAACCTCAAAACGGTTTTTTACAGAACTTGCAGGTATGTTACCATAAGCAAGAATTTCAGCATCTCGTAATGCCCTTACAAGTGTTTCCAATTCAATTGTAAGGTTCGGTGTCCGTGGAGTGCCTTCACTTGATGGCGGCTGCATCGAGTGTTGTTCCAAAAAATGTCCCATGTTGCTTGGATCAACAATACCAAGCAAAAAATCAGGAAAACCATCGTGTTGGTAGGGTGGTCCTATACTTGTAGGAGAAGGTAAGGTATTTGCGACTTCTTTAACTGGGTCTAAGAGTTCTAAACTTTTAGGCAAAGGTTCCTGAATTTCGATTTCATGCACGTATGCCGGGCCGTTCACAGTAGGAACTCTCACGCTACTCGACATCGCGTATCGCCACGCGACTGCATAAGATCGGGTGATAGAAATGAAAGGACTGTTAACAGTGCTTCGAGCAATATGAAGCATTAATCGAGTTATAGTGGGTGTCATTCCAGGTGCCCTTGCGGCAAAACCGCTTTCTATTGGGTCGTTTAGGTGCCAATAGGTGCCAATACCTGATCCGCGATAGAATATCGCCATAAACCTTTTATTCCGTTCTCATTTTCCAATATGGATATGTAAGTGTACCACCAAATTTGTGAATGCGTCAAGTGAATTTATCAGAATAGATCGCATTTAGCATATTGTGTCCCATAGGCATCAATTTTAGAACATGTATCTTGTGAGATGACTTTGTAAACCCGATTTAGTCCATACACCTTTCGCACCGCTGGTGCTTTCGGTTTTGGGGGATACGGATTCTTAGTTTGCAGTAGATACAGATTTCTGTATCCTAATGTTCATTTTGGTGCTCCGCAGGAACAGGTTGACCGGCAGGCTTTTCTTGCCACCGTTTCTTCGCTGCGTTAACATGGAGATAATCCCCAAGTTTTTTTAAATCTATATTTTCGTCATAATCTTCCTTAGCAATAACAATTGTCAGTTTTTCACAGATTAGTGTTCCTTGGTATGTAACCTCGAGAAAGGATTCAATAATTTCTGTAATCATTACCTGCCGCGGAATCTGAATCCGAGCATGCTTTGTTCCTATAATTGGAATTACAAGGTTATTGATGTCTATATCTCTTCTGATATATTTCCAAAGTTCTCTGAGACTGTCTCTAACATTTTCAAGTGAACTCACTACTTCGCCTTCTTTGTTCAGCTCATCAATTGCAACTAAGTAAACAACCTGTTTTTTCGGAGAGACTTTTGCCACAGTACCAATCTTATAGCGTTTTGATTTTCCTGAAGTGTTTTCAATAAGTTTTTCATCCCCTAAAGCATTTGCTAAATCTCTGTCAAGGTGTTCTACATTATCATAATACTTGTCTGTAAATTGTTTTTGTAAGCTTTTTTCAGGAATCGGGTTAGTTTCAAATGTTGTATCGGTACCAATAATAAAATCTCCTTCCACCTGAAAAATATCACCCACTTGAATTTCTAATGAAATATTTGTGTCTGCTAAGCTTTCACGTACCGAAAACATCTCTTTGAATTTTCTTCGGATATCTATAATAGTTACAACTAATGCAACGCTAGAGCATATAATCAATACCCAGAAGTTATCGGCTGTCCATTGCATAGTATCAGGAATGAAAAAGGTGAGCATTTCAATTAGCAACCAGAACACGCCTAGAACGCAGAAAAAAGTTGGCACTCCACTAATCAATAGGTCTCGGTAATATTTCTTTAAAAGGGGAATAGGAAATTTCATAAACCTAACAAAAACATTCAATTTTTGGAATTTATTCCGATGAGCTCATGTATCTGTTTCGGTTTCTCTGATCGATGAGCTCGTGTATCTGTTTCGGTTTCCCTGATCTCTGTAAACCTAAGTGTTCATATATGTTGTCAGGGTAATAGTATGGCCCTGTTTTTCCTTCTTGCTTCAGAAATACATGGGATTTAGGCCAAGTTGATAAGGCATGATCTAGAATAACGGCGTTGAAACTAATATAAACGGCTAGTTTGTCGTGGATAACGAAAGGGCACCGTTCGATATCTTGGCCTCTTAAACCATTTAGATTAACACCAATTATCGGTAAATCTAAATCCAATGCTTGTTCCATTTCCCATTGTACAAACTTATGAAGGTAGCGCGTACTTTCACCAATCAAAACAACCAAACTTTTAGCCGGCTGAATCCGTTTTCTGAGTTCGCGTTTGATCTCTTCTTCTGCATTATATTCAGATGCCTTATTCAAGTTTTGTCCATGATAAAAGTTGAAGTGTGTATCGTGATTTCGTTTCCACGTTTGCATCATCTGGTAGTAACGAAAGTCATTATAACTGTCAAAGCAAACGTAAACCCTGTCTCTATTAGTCATAACCTCACCTTTGTACCTTTAGGCAATAAGTAGTTTTGGACTTGCAAGAACGTCTTTAATTTGACCTTTCTTGCCAAATAGTGTATACTATATTTAACGTTGTTTGGTAGGGAATGTCATCTGTCTCACTTGAGACGGTCCCCACCCCACCGAAGGACATCGGAAAACTCCGTTGAGTGGTTACGTTAACCCTTTAAACCTAACACCACAACCAAACTTCCTATTGCACAATAGGAGTATATGTATGAAGTATTCGTTGCCTACTCTGTTTATTTGTTTAATACTAACTGGTTGCGGTTCACACACAACAAACTTTGTTGTGTACCGCAATGTTCCAGAGAACCCATCTTTTATTGTCCTTCCTTCTTACAATACAGAACGCGAAATTGCATTTGCAAATCAAATTGAACACATGCTCATTAGTTGTCACGTGAGTGTCCATTTACGACCCAGAACAAAATATATAGAAAATGAACGAGGGGCGCGTGATACACAGAAGGAAATCGGCGAAAAGTCAACAGAAAAATCATCTGTGACCGAATGGTACTTTGCACTTGAAGATTTTACTGCAGACTATATCGTTCAAACATACGAAAGGACGTATGTAGTAAAAATATCAAAACGAGAAACAAATGAAATCTTGGCGGTGTTACAACTCCCTGTCGCACAAGACCAATTCACATTTCTTAAACAGACACCACGAGTAGTAATTTTTGAAGCGTTAGTAAATTTACTATAGTTTGGACAGTTTTATCCATTCAGGACTTCCGAATAGGTGCTAAATATGGTTTGTCCGCACTCTTGCTTCTCTGAATTTTGTTGGAAATCACTGTCCGGGTCTATTATTTTTGACAGAATCGTCAAAAATGTGTCTATCTGATTAGTTTCAGGTAGTGTCTTCATCTATTTTTAGATTTTTTTCTAAGTTTTGTTTCGGATCGTTACTCGCAGAAAAATATTGTTGTTGGAAACACCGCTTCAAATAAGCGGTCATCAACCCGCGCGTTAGATATTTCGGTTTATACCAATGGATACCGAGTGTGTTCAGCACCGTTTGGACATCAGGCATAGCCTGCTCTGTTTGTGAGGCTGCATCGGTGGCTGTGTCTGTAAAACTGAGTTGTGTGAGGCTGGCAGCGATAAAACTGAGTTGCACGTGCCGGTTCAAACTCTCACGCTTTTGGAGTTGACAAGTCCCAAACCCGAAGTTCTGCTTGACATCCCGGAATGCCGTTTCAATCTGCCACCGATTTTTATAGTGTCGGATGACATCGGCTACGGGGAGTTGTTTATCAGAGGTAAATAAGCAAAAATACTGATACGGTTTAGACTTCTTTTTACGCAGGCGGATCACAACGAGCCTGACATCCTCTGAACACATCTTCGTCCGCACGATTTTGTCTGTGACAGAAAGTGTCTCGTTTTCCACGACAATATCTCTATACTTCAGATAGGGTAGATGCAAACGATTTCCATAGCGACGCGGTCTCCCCCGTTTAGGGTGCTTCGGGCGCGTCGGTATCCGATAGAATACGGCATTTGACTTTGCGCGACAGAGCAAGTGATGTCCTTG
>PYJA01000004.1:0-11695 GCA_003635185.1 Candidatus Poribacteria bacterium
ATGGGTTAAGTGGTAGGAATATTTTACCATGTAGGGTGCGATAAATGCAAATGTGTCTTGCGAACATCAGAGATTTTTTTGTTCAGGGTTATTTAGTTTTCGGTTTTTCTACTATATTTTATCACAAATGTTAATATTTTATAATAGCATTGTAGGTCGGGTAGAGCGCAAGCGAAACCCGACCTACAATATTAACTTTTAGTAATACTCGTCAATAGGTAATTCATAAAACTAAATAACCCTGCCGTTAATGTTGATCGTATTGACAAAAGACTTACAAATCTGTTATACTTAAATAGTGTACTGTTGTAATTGTGAGCGTGAATATACGCAGCGCTCATATCAGTATCCTTCACAAGCATTATTAATTCGCAAGGAGTAAACAATGTTGAATGCAAACCCTTTTCAACAGCCAGGACATTGGTATCGAGGTAATACACACAGCCACAGCACTGAATCCGATGGGAAGCTATCAGTTCCAGATCGCTTCGCAGCGTACCAAGATGCAGGTTACGATTTCCTCGTCCTAACAGATCATCGTAAAGTGAACGATGTCCAAGCTTATAGTACATCCGACTTTTTAGCAATATCGGGGAGCGAAGTGCATCCATCAAATCCTTACGGAGGCGATACATATCACTTTGTTGCGATAAATATCCATGAACCTGTGAATTGTGCAAAGATGCATCCAAATGCTGTTATTAATGACATAAAAGAACAAGGCGGAGAAGCAGTACTATGCCATCCCTACTGGTGCGGACATACAATTACTGATTATCTCCCGTTACGTGGTTACTTTGCTGTTGAAGTCTATAACGATACCTGTATGACTATCGGCAAAGGGTTTTCAGAACAAGCGTGGGATGACTTGTTGGACAAATGCGGACCCGTGCACGGCATCGCTGCTGATGATGCACACGGCACAGAACATGACTGTTTCCACGGATGGATAATGGTAAAAGCACCGGAACTGACACTGGATAACATCATGGAAGCTCTACGGACAGGTGCTTTTTATTCCACACTCGGACCAGAAATCAAGGACATAAATCTAACTGATAACCAGCTTACCGTTAAGTGTTCAGAGGCACAATCAATCGTTTTCAAAGCTCAACGCAGTCGTGGTAGGCGGTTCCTGCCAGCGAATGGTGAACTCCTAACAGAAGCAACGTATACTGTTTCTGGCGGTACAAAATATGTCCGAATTGAAATAACGGATGAGACAGGCAAAAAGGCTTGGTCAAATCCGTTCTATTTTTAATGCAAAAAATACTTGTGTGCCACACAGGGGCTTGGATCGGGGATATGGTCCTACTTACGCCTGCTTTGCGCTTGCTCAAACAAGCATATCCCGAATCCTACCTGACGGTGTTGTTGCGCCCGCTTGTGGCTAACTTGATGAATACACATCCGTACGTTGACAACTATATCGTTGATACGAAACAGGAAGGGCTCTACCGATCATTCATAAGATTGATCCACCAAATTCGTGACAACACCTTTGACATCGCTATTGTGTTCCATCCTACCTCATTCCGAAACGCACTGCTGCCTTATTTGGCACGAATTCCGATACGTATTGGGGCAAACTACAAAGGACGCGGATTTTTTCTAACATCATCTTGTCCAAACAACACTAATCTTCATGAAGTTGATCGTTATCTAAGCGTACTACACCTGCTTAATGTTAACGCAGTCTCTATTGAAAAGTCCGTCAACATAACCGGCAGTTTTTCATCAACACATTTAGAATTTTGGCATACAGATGCGGATCGTCAAATGATTCAACAAGCACTTGGGAATGAAGGCGTATCTCCTAATGAGCAGTTGATAGCAGTTAATTTAGGCACAACTTGGCAGACAAAACGTTGGGACGCGCGTAATTTCGACGAGGTTATCAATCAAATCTCAAACGCTGCACCCGATGTCAAAATTGTCTTAACCGGTTCAAGTTCAGAAAAAATAATTGTAGAAAAATTGTCGCTTTCAGAATCAGTAATAAATTTCGTAGGAAAAACTGATATATTTCAGCTCGGTGCGTTATTAGAACGGTGTGAGATATGTCTAACTTGTGATAGTGGGCCGATGCACATAGCGGCTGCTGTCGGCACCCCGACAGTTGCACTCTTTGGACCAACAGATCCAAAGTGTCACAGACCTTACGGCATTGGCCACACTGTGATTGAGAAACCTGTACCGTGTAGACCTTGTTACAAACGTACTTGTCATCGCCAGAATACACCGCACCTGTGCATGCAAGAAATTAACACAACTGAGGTTACAAAAGCATTAGTAACAAAGTTAAATCAGAATAATCCGAACGATTCGACATAAATTTAGAAGAGGTATAACGAATATCGATGATCCGTGCATTAATTTTTGACTTTGGTGGCACACTGGATGGAAACGGCATCCACTGGTTAGAGCGAACGTACCAGTTTATTCAGAAACGCCATCCTGAAATCACACGAGAGGAATTTGATGTTGCAGATAAAGCAACAATAGCAGAATTTGCATTCGGTGACACTTCTGTTGATTGGTCTTATCAAGAAGGTTCAATGTTACCTGTCGACGCGGTTGCAAGTAGTAAGGCTGCACGTTGCACTTTGCAAGAAACTACTGATGCTATCGCTACCGGTATTTTTAAACGCCTTAATTTGAGTGATCAATTAAAAAACGAATATGTGGAATGGTTTTGCCAAGGAGTCTCACAGAGTCTTTCAAAGAACCGTCAATGGCTCAAAACACTTCATGGCAATTATAAACTTGGCGTAATTAGTAATAACTTTGGGAATACTCGTGGATGGTGTGATGAATATCAACTTACCCCACTGTTTGATGTAATCATAGATTCTACTGTGTTCGGTGTAGCAAAACCTGATCCACGTATTTTTGAAGCCGCGCTGTCTGAACTGTGTGTTGCACCGTCAGAGGCTATCTATGTAGGTGATAGCTATAAAGCAGATATGATAGGGGCAAAAAAGGTTGGTATGTGGACTGCTTGGATGGTCGGAAACCAAACAAAAGCGTGTTTAGACTTATCCGTTGTAGATGTCCAACTTTCCCATTTGCACGAATTGAGCGATTTTCTGTCATCTGTTGCAACCTAAAGCACGCTCAGATTATAAACGAATTCAGGTTTGCATCGTTTTAACATGAAGGGACATTAAATGCGGAAATTCATCACAAGTTTCGGACTCATATTTGCCCTTGCCGCTTTCACGTTAGCAGCAGAGAAGGATGCAGAAAAATCTGTCAAAATTGATGAGAAGGTCAAGGAGTGGAGCCTCAAAGATACCGAGGATAAAACTCACTCACTGAAAAAACTCAGTAAAGAGAAAAAAGCGGTTGTGCTAATATTTCTTGCTACGCAATGTCCAGCGATGGATGATTATGTTGAGCGCATCAATACGCTAATTAAAGATTACAAAGAGAAAGATGTCCAATTTGTTGGTATTCATTCCAATAAGTACGAAACGGCAGAAGAAATTAAAAAGTATCGCAAGAAACACAAATTTGAATTTCCCATTCTCAAGGACCCTGACAACAAAATAGCAGACTATTTTCAAGCACGTAGAACCCCAGAGGTTTTCCTTATAGATGCAAACAACATACTACGATATAGAGGCGCTATTGACGATAGCCGAAAAACACCTGAAAACCAATATCTACGGAATGTACTAAATCTGATATTAGATGGAAAAACTATTCCAGATAAGCAGAAAAAAACACGTGCAATCGGTTGCACAATCAAACGAGTTAGAAAAGCAGATTTAGATCGAACACCTTAGGTAAAGTTAGAATAGGTTATTTCCTATTTTCAAATTATATACATTGGAGAAGCACATGCGCAGCTTTTTGTCTAATTGCTTACAAATAATTCTAAGTGTTATCTTCGTCAGTTTTATCCTTATATTTCTTGTTATCTGTTTCGGAATCGGTGTTGCAGGCGGATTTATGTTCGGGTGTTGGCAAGATGTAGCAGCGCTCGATCTTGAAAAATTAGAATATAAAGTAGATAAACAAACTTGGCGGCAACATCTTGAGGTCTACTCATCCGTTTGCGAAGTACAACTCAAAGATACTGTCGTTTTTTTTAAAGATAAACTACAACGCTTGGAGTACGAAGAAATTAAACAAGAAGGTAAAGGCATAAATTCACCTGGTGAATATTTGCTGCAACTGAGTGGAGAAAAAGATAAACAGAGAGGTACTATTCAGATATACCTTCGGCAATTTGAATATCCATATATGGAAGGTGATACAGAAGCAAAACGCCTTAATCTATCTGTAAAAAACGGAAAAATTGAATCTATTCACAACGCAGAAGGAAACTTGATTCGCAATTTTTATCTTGAACCGGAACTGATTGATGAAGTTTCTGGAGACGATACCGGCACAACACGTAAAATTATTCCGCTCGATGATATGCCAAGAAAATTGGTTGATGCGTTTATTGCTATTGAGGACCGCCGATTTTATCAGCATTCCGGTGTTGACATTATTCGACTCATCGGGGCAATTGAAGATTCTCTTAGAGGTAGTGATCGAATTGGTGCAACAAGCACACTGACGCAGCAGCTAACGCGGAATATCTACTTAGGAAAGGAACGAACCCCTGCCAGAAAAACTCGTGAAATCTTATTGGCTTTTAGAATTGAGAAACAGTTATCAAAGGACCAAATTCTGGAAGGGTATCTCAACTATATTGACTTCGGACGATTTGGGGCTCAGCAACTTTTTGGGGTTCAAAAAGCTGCCATGGCGTTTTTTGGAAAAGAGGTTTCCCAACTTGAATTTCATGAATGTGCTTTACTTGCAGGTATTCCAAAAGGCACAACTTTTTATTCACCAGTTAAAAACCCTGAGAATTCAAAACATCGTCGCAATGTGGTGCTCAGAGCTATGTACAACCAGGGATTTATTACGACTAAAGAGTATGAGGAAAGCCGGAATAAACCGATACAAATTCAAAAGTCATCAAGTTCTGCTACTAAAGAAAATCGAATTACGGCAGGACATTTTATAGAACACATTAGGTCAGAACTTAATAAAATTCCTGAGCTTCAAAATAATTTATATAACGACGGTTTGAAAGTCTACACCACAATAGATATGTCAATGCAATCTGTGGCAGTAGATACTGTTGCTGACCACCTGCGATATTTAGATCGAGGGAGCCACCTACCAGCTTATGATGCAAATAAGTATAATCCCCAGGGTATTGACCCAAAAAACAATTATCTGCAAGCTGCACTCATTGCGTTTGAACCGCGAACAGGACATGTAAAAGCGATGGTAGGCGGACGAGACTATCATATTGATGGTATAAATCCTTATGTTGCTAAAATGAATAATCGTAATTCCTTTAATCGGGCAATAGGAAACTCAAAACGCCAGCCAGGATCAGCATTCAAACCAATCGTCTTCGCCGCACTGATGGAGACACCTGCTTTAATAACACCCACATCAATTATCGTTGATGAACCCTGGACGATCCAACACGTTCCTGGACAATGGTGGACAGTGGACAACTATATTGAGGGTAGGCACTATGGACCTGTCACGGTACGGAAAACACTCACAAAATCTATTAACGTCCCAACAGCAAAAGCAGCTTGGGAGACCCCTGTAAATGAGGATGGCTATAGAGAAGGGATTGTCCGGATTGTAAATTTTGCTGAAGAGATAGGATTTTCAACACCTTTGCATCCTAAAAAACCTGCGTTTGTTTTAGGGGCATCTGGTGTGACGGTGCTTGAATTGACCTCGGCGTATGGCATCTTTGCCAATCGCGGTATTAAAGTAGAACCGAGTTATATTCATTATATCATCGATCAGGACGGATCACCGATCTACCCACCTAAAGGGTATCAGCAAGACCGAACCCGTGTATTAGATGAAAAGGTTGCATACCAAATCACTTCGTTTTTAGAAAGTGTTATTAAACGGGGAACGGGGCGTAGTGCTATATCAAAATATCATATAACTCGACCAATAGCTGGAAAAACAGGCACTACGAATGATTACGTAGATGCTTGGTTTGTAGGTTATACTGAGGATCTCATTGTTGGTGTTTGGGTCGGACTTGATAGACAGGGACGCAATCTGAAAAACTACAATAAAGAAGGAGCGAAAGCAGCTTTACCTATCTGGGCGCGCTTTATCAAAGAAGCAGCGCGCGGGCCAGAAAAGGAATTTCCTGTACCCGAAGGAATTGAATTCTGGGAAATTGATAACGTGACAGGTTTACTCAGAAATAAAGACAAATGTCCCCCAGAAAACATTCGCAACGAACCTTTTATTAGAGGACAGGAACCGACAAAAATTTGTGATCGACATTAGGTTGCAATATTTCACGCTTTTTAATTCGTAGGTTAAATTAAACACTGTGAAACCCACTATTTATACCAAATTAACGTGATTCATCTCGGTAGGTGGGGAATGCCTAAAGACGAATGCGCGTATGGCATTCGCCATGATTCATACCGTTGATTTGGCGGTTTCCTAACCGCACCATAAACGTCAATTTAAGGGATAAATCCGTTGTGGCAGTGCTTCAGTCCCAATCGTCATGCCTATTCAGGAGGTTTTTTAGAACAAAAAATATTTTCTTAAATTGACGCTTATAGTGCGGTTTCCTAACCGCACCTACCGGGCTAGGAGAAAATTAGAATTACCCAATTAAAAACTTAATCTTCATACGGGACTAAAGAGATATACATCTCATATCTTATTGACCAATGGACACACGAGTTGGAGGTAGAAACCATGGCTAAATCAATAGAAGATGATCTCATAGAACACGGTATAGAACTAGATGAAACACAAGCAAAACATGAAATGGAAGATAATCTCAGCGAACAATATCAAATTCAGATGAAACAAGAGAAAGTCCTTAAACTGATCAAAACCCTGTTTCCTGATGTTTCACCAGATATTATTGAAAAGGTTACTTCTATCCATAATATCTCAACTCTTGATAAACTCTCTGGAAGAGTGTTATATGCTCATAATCGTGATCAGACACTTGATGAAATTGATTGGGAAGACTTTCGTAGTGAATTTCCAAAATTTGTTTATATATTAGAAAAATAATGCTTAACAAAATTCTATACACACTTAAACTAAAAAAACGACCCGATGTAGATAGAAGTAAGGTCCTCAAAGCATTCCCGTTACGCAATCAGCTGATAACGTGGGAAATGGACGACAAAGGTGAGGCTTCACTCGTCATTCCGCAGAAAGACAAATTTTGGGTGAAACTGACAAGTAAGCTCTTTATGCTACCCGATAAACGCGTCGTTGTGCTGGACAGCATCGGTGCGTACGTGTGGCAAATGTGTGATGGGAAACACACTATTTCGCAGATTATCAAGGCTCTTCAAAAAAAACATCAATTGACTCGAAAAGAGGCAGAAACTTCGCTTTTTACTTTTGTCCAGCAACTCGGCAAACGCAATTTTATCCAATTTGCTATTCCGACTGAAGCTGAACCGAATGAAGCAGCAACACAAAAACCGGCACAACAGAAACGTTTCGGATTTTTGGCAAAGCGCTAAGTGTTCCTGATTGTGATTTTCAGGAGAGTCCTACTGATAAAAGGAGAAAACAGTATCGTAGGTTGGGTAGAGCGGCAGCGAAACCCGACCTACGAAATAAATTTCCAGGAACACGCATTAACTGATAATTCTTAAAACTAAATAACTCTGCTACCGATAGCCGATGGATGACTGCCGAAAGCCAATGAAAAGGAGAAAACAGATATGCAAGCAGAAATAGGCGGCGTACAACCGAATCTCACCGAAACGCCAGAACGATTCCAGCGCCTTATTCCGAAAGAGAACACCGTCCGAGTCAGAAACCTCATTAAACGATATGAAATGGGAACAACGACTGTAGATGCGCTGCGCGGTGTCAATTTCCAAATTCAACGCGGCGAATATATCTCTATTATGGGTCCCTCTGGTTCTGGAAAATCTACGCTTTTTAACATGATTGGCGGGTTAGATAAACCCACCGAGGGCAGAGTCTATATTGACGAAGTAGACATTGCGCAACTTGACGCTTATGAGTTAGCGTGGTTGCGTTGTCGGAAAATCGGTTATATCTTCCAATCGTTCAATCTTATCCCTGTCATGACAGCACTTGAAAACGTCTCGCTTCCCATGATTTTTGCTGGCATGAGTGCCGATGAAAGCAGGGAAAAAGGTGTTGATTTACTCTCGCTTGTGGGATTAGGTGACCGCGTCCAACATAAGCCGTTAGAGCTTTCTGGTGGACAACAACAGCGTGTTGCAATTGCCCGTTCTCTCGCTAACGACCCCGCTATTGTCTTGGCAGATGAACCGACAGGTAACTTGGATACCAAAACAGGGCTTGAAATCATTGATTTGCTCCGCCGCCTCAATGACGAAAATGGTGTGACCATTATCACCGCGACACACGACCACAAAATGCTTGATGTATCAGACAGGATTTTCCACATGGTAGACGGCAAAGTTGACAAAATTGAATCACGCGATGAAATTGACCTGCATGTCGGAAAATTGGACGGCCAGGAAGTCGGATAAACTCCTCAATGTCAATCTACAAACGTTTAGGCATTCAGACAGTAATTAACGGCAACGCAACGCTAACAAGTCTCGGCGGTTCCATCATGCCGTCCGAAGTGGTTGATGCAATGGTTGAGGCATCAAAGCATTTTGTTGACATCATTGAACTGCAAAAACGAGTTGGCGAAGAATTAGCAAAACTTACCCATAACGAAGCAGCGTACGTCTCTAACGGTGCTGCAGCTGCCTTGACGCTTAGTACCGCAGCGTGTATCACTGGACTGGATGCAGCTAAACGTGCCAAATTACCCCATCTCGACAACAAAATGAAAAGCGAAGTCATCGTGCATCGCCACGGTAGAGTCGGATACGATTTTGCTGTGCGGCAAGTCGGTGTAACATTCGTAGAGATAGGTGACGAAAACGGCACAACACCAGACGAACTTGAAAACGCCATCACCGACAAGACCGCTGCAATCTTTTATTTCGCCAACCCCGGCAGAGAACATCTTTGGGTTTCTTACGAAAAAGGTGTTGAAATTGCCAAAAAACACGGTGTTCCTTTGATAGTTGATGCCGCTGCACAGTTGCCGCCGCCAGAAAACTTATGGCGCTTTACTGAGATGGGGGCAGATTTGGCAATGTTTAGCGGAGGAAAAGGGTTATGTGGTCCGCAAAGTAGTGGGCTAATTGTCGGCAAAAAATCGCTGATTGAGGCTATAGCGTTTAATGGACCGCCCCATCCCTTCATCGGCAGAGGCATGAAAGTCGGCAAAGAAGAGATGGTTGGATTGCTTGCAGCGGTGGAGTGGTACCTGAATCAAGACCACGCACAATTAATGCAGTCCTATGAAGACCAAGTTACCTACTACACAGATGTGTTTAAGAACATCCAAGGTGTTAGTGTACATCGTAGTTTCCCATCTGAAGCGGGGCAATCGATGCCACGCACCGAAATCCGATTTGACGCAGATCAACTCGGCATCACACGCGATGAAATTCTCCATCAACTACAAACAGGTGAACCTGTGATAGATATTGCTGGCGCAGGTGTGAACGGCGTACTTATCAATGGGCAAACCCTGATGCCGGGAGAAATAGAAATTATTGCCAAAAGATTAAAGGAGATTCTAAATAAAACAACATGAAACTTAACAACGGTATACGCCTAACATGGCTCGGACATGCCACCTTTAAAATTAAAGTAGACGGAAAAACCCTCTTAATTGACCCGTGGGTTGATAGCAACCCTGTTTGCCCCGATGAACTCAAGACCTTTGATAGCCTTGACGTTATGCTGATAACGCATGGGCATTGGGATCACATGGCAGATGCTGTCCCAATTGCGAAAAAACACGCTCCCACAGTGGTCGCTATGATTGAAATAGCAAAATGGTTGGAGAATCAGGGTGTTGACAACACAATTGGCCTGAATAAAGGTGGCACGGTTACAGTCGGTGGCGTAAAAGCAACGATGGTCACGGCAAATCATAGCAGTAGTTTCACAGAAGAAGATGGAACGATAGTCTATTTAGGTGAACCTGCTGGCTTTGTACTTGAATTCGCAAATGGCTATAAAATATATCACGCTGGGGATACAAATGTGTTCGGGGATATGCAAATTATCGGTGAAATTTACCAACCTGACTTGGCACTGCTTCCTATCGGTGACCATTTCACAATGGGACCGCGTGAGGCAGCTTATGCAACACAATTGCTCAATGTGCCAACAATTTTGCCCATGCACTACGGTACATTTCCACTTTTGACAGGAACACCGGAAGAATTCCGTAAATTGACCGCGTCTCAGGATGTGGAAATTATAAAATTAGAGGTCGGGGAAACTTTAGATTAAGGTGTTTTGCTAACTAACTTTTTATCCAACATTGTTTCACATAAGCAGAACAATTGAAAATATTACTCATGGTTGATACGTTTTTCAGTCCCGTAGGGACGATATGTTTATAGAAAAACGGCATATACACCCTCTTTAGTCCCGTAGGGACGATATGTTTATGTTTTTTGTCTAATATGTGGAAAATTACAAAAACAAATAGTTAACTAACACAAGTCGTTAGATTAAGGTATCTTGATAAGGACCATGCAGCCCAAAGGCATACTCAGTTTTTAGTAGTTCTTGCGGGTTTCCAGTATCGTAACGTTTGCCTGCAACGCGATAACCGTACATACCTTCCTGTCGGACCATCTCGGCCATGGCATCGCGCAATTGAATCTCACCATGCGTCAGAATTTTGTTGCGATAATTGTGATCCAATATATCAAACAGGAGAGGGGTGAGTAGATCAATCCCGAAGTGGCAAAGATATTTATGCGTTTCCTGTGTATCCCATATCCCTTCAACGCGCATGTGTTCTCGAGCATAGTCCACTGAGGGTTTTTCTGCAATTCGCGCTAATTTGAAGAGGGCGGGATTGTCAGGAGTGGGACTCCCTTGTACAATGCCATTCACAGAAAGTTCACTTTCATCGCATACATCAAGACTGGTGACAGATTTGCCGACTTGCGTATAGACATCTGCTAACTGTTTTGCACAAGAAACATCTGTCTCTGAAATATAGAGGTGGTCACCGAGCAGGATCATAACGGGTTTGCCGGCAGCAAAATCTTTCGCACAATAGATGGCGTGTCCAAATCCTTGCGGTTCAGCTTGAATTGCGAATTGCAGGCGTTCACCGATCTCTGCCAACCTATCAGCTTGCACCGCCAGTTCCGACTTTTCACGAATAGCGTCTGGCACATCTCCTGAAAAATAGTCAGTAATCGGTTCAACCTGATGCGGTTGTGCAACGAGACACACCTCTTCCACGCCAGCTGTTAGTGCTTCCTCAATTATCAGTTGAATGATCGGTTTCGCGAGACCGTCTCGATCAATAATTGGGAAAAGCGCTTTCGGTACGGCTTTCGTTGCGGGGAAGAGGCGTGTTCCGTATCCAGCGATCGGAATAATTGCCTTTTGAATTGTTTGCATTAGATTTTATACTATACTTTACTATAGTTTGGACAGTTTTCGTTTGTATTGTTTTTTGGACACCTCATGCAGCATGCCACACGCGCATGCTGCCACCGCTGGTGCTTGGTTACTGGATGCATTTACGTTTCTGGACACCTATCGCACCGCT
>PYJA01000004.1:11715-76128 GCA_003635185.1 Candidatus Poribacteria bacterium
GAGGGACGGAATGTGTATAGATCATTTCCAGTTCCACTCCAAGCCCCAGAGGGGCGAAATGTGTTTTAGCACGAGGTTTAAAATGAAAATAAAAAGCATCACGACTCAAAAAACTGTCCAAACTATAGTAGACTTTATAACAGGGTTATTTAGTTTTCGGTTTTTCGGGTATATTTTATCACAAATGTTAATATTCTATAATAGCATTGTCCGTCGGGTTGAGTGGACGAAACCCGACAATCACTAAACATGTCGGGTTTCGCTAACGCTTCTACCCGACCTACGATATAAACTTTTAGTAATATTCGTCAACTGGCAATTCATAAAACTAAATAACCCTAACTTTATAATGATTTAGTTGCAAGTTTAGTTAACCTCTGTTATATTATACCATTTCTGATAATATATCTCTCTTTGTCCCATAAACTTTTAGTTTGTGCCACAAACCGCAATCTGGCAGATTGCGGTACAGAAGTGTCCCATTAATTGTAAGTTTTACTATAAATGGATACACGGACTTTTACCGATATTGAACACCGCCTTAGCAGAACTTGGCGAGATGCCCTATCGGGAAACAGACCCCGCCCCTATGCGTAGTGCTTGTGAAGTATCAACTCAAAGTCAAGAAGGAAAACATTTTTTTCATGATAGCACAGAACGACGCATACAGCGTCCAAAAGACCGACACACTCAAAAGGTATCCTATAAATCATTATAATGTCTTTTATAGTAAATTTGAAAATGTTAACACACATAGCAGGCGCGGTTTGAAACCGCGCCTACAAATGGAACTATGGAAAAATGCCAAGTTGCATATAGGATTGTGCAATTTTATGAATAGCATTGATAAAAGCTGCTGTTCTACTATCTACAACATCTTTTCCGTGTTTCAATCGAATTTCGCGAATCTCCTGATACGCGTTTATCATTGTATCTTGAAGCCCAGAGTTGACCAAATCTGTTTCATCGGCACCGTGCACTGTCTGTCGTTCATCGTCCGAAAATTGGTAGCCAGTTGCTTTTTCAACGGCACGAAACATTGCATTGTACGTGCTTTCTTCGAATCGTCTGGCAAGCCTACCGAATCCGACGTGCGAAAGATTTCTCAGCCACTCAAAATAGGAAACGGTAACACCTCCTGCGTTTAGATAGGTATCGGGAATAATCAGGGCACCACGTTCTTGGAGGATTTCATCAGCTTTCGTAGTTGTAGGCCCATTCGCGGCTTCACCGATAATACGCGCTTTAATATGCGGCGCGTTCTCTGCTGTCAGCTGGTTTTCTAAGGCAGCAGGAACAAGGATATCACATTCTAATTCTAAACTAAAGTTCGGATTCTCAATAAATGTTGCGTCAGGATAATTCCGAATTGAACCGTTTTCTTCGCGAAACATGGCTACCTTTTCAAAATCTAATCCCTCCGGGTTATAGATAGCACCACCCATCTCGGCGATGCCGATGACTATTGCCTCAGCCTCAGCTAAGTATTTTGCGGCATGATACCCGACGTTGCCAAAGCCTTGAAGGACAACGGTTTTTCCCGGGAGTCCGGGGTCGAGTCCAACCTGTTTCATATCATTTTCATAACTACATACCTCTTCTAAGCCAAAAACAACACCCCGTCCAGTAGCCTCTTTTCGCCCTTGAATTCCGTTCTGCTCGATCGGTTTTCCCGTCACACATGCGATGGCATCAAGCTTGTCTGTAGACATTGTGAGATATGTATCAAGAATCCACGCCATCTCATTTTCGCTGGTGCCGAAGTCAGGTGCTGGTACATCTACACCGGGGCCGATATAGTTCTTCTGGATCAGTTCATAAGTATAGCGGCGGGTGATTCGCTCTAATTCACTCTCGGAGTATTCATTTCTATCAAGCTGAATCCCCCCTTTAGCGCCGCCAAACGGTACGTCTACCAGCGCGCATTTATAGGTCATCAAGGCGGCAAGTGCCACTATTTCGTCTTCGTTAACGAGTGTGCTGTAGCGGAGACCGCCTTTGGTTGGTAGGTTATGGTGACTATGTTCGGCGCGCCAGCCATGAATGGTTTGAATTGTACCATCGTCGCGTTTAATCGGAAAGGTAAAATGACAGGAGTTGTTGCAAATTTTTATCTGATCCAAGAGCCCCTGCGGATATTCTGTAAACCGCGCTGCTTTGTCAAAATTTTGGTTCACTTTTTGGAAAAATGAGAGGTTTTCTGCCATTGTGTCAGCCTTTAGAGCAATTAGCGAAATTGTTTGTAACGAGATGCTTCAAGATAAAATTAGGTTAATCTTTCTATATTAAAAGAAAATGAAATGACTTACCGTTGTCTAATATATTTTTGTAACCTTGCGTCTGCTTGAACTTCTCCAACGTAAATATCACCGTGAGAATCAACCCAAATACCGTGTGGGCAAGCGAGAAATTCACCGGGAACCGTACTACCACGCTCACTACCCCATTGGGATACTACCTCTCCATCCAATGTCATGATTGTTACCCGTTGGTCCAGTTCAGCAATATACACCAAGTCGTCTTCGTCAATAAAAATTGTGTCTGGTTGCAGAAGATCTCCCCATTCCTCAATGTATTCTCCATCTAACGTGAAAAACTGGATACGGTTGTTACTTCTGTCTGCTACCATTACCCGATTGCGAGGATCAACTCGGACACAGTGAGGGAGATCAAATTCGCCGGGCCCCGTTCCGGGTTTCCCCCAAGATTTAATCAGCTCTCCATCGGGTGAATATTTGTGAATACGTGCGTTGCCGTAGCCGTCACTGATGAACATCTCTCCATCAGGTCCGAGTGCAAAGTCTGTTGGTAGATTGAAAGGTTCACCCTCTGCACCCGGTTTATCCATTGTACCGAGGGTCATGAGCAGTGCACCCTCCGTTGTGAACTTATGCATAACGTGTGTTTCACGTTCAACACAGTAGATATTGTCCTCTGTATCAATGAAAATGCCGTGTGCATCCTTAAGAATGTCATCACCCCAAGAGGTTAGAAAATTGCCATCCCGATCAAAAACAATCATCGGGTGTTCGCTTCGGCTATAAACATAAACGCGGTCCTGAGAATCAACCGCGACAGCTGGAATCCAGCCAAATTCATAGCCATCGGGTAGTGTCCACCAATCTTTCTGCACCGTATACTGATGTGTTCCTTGTCCAAAAATCATTAGGGTCTCCCTGTTTAAAAGAATTGTGAGTTATTTTAACAGATATATTGGCATATATCAAGGGAATTTATAGTGAAGTCTATAATTACTTGCACACACTTGTCCCGTCCACATCTTGTTTGCACACTACTGCACAAACTGGCAGTTTATGCTACAGCACATTCCAGTCCATTTGTTTAGATTCCACGGATCAAAAGTGTGCATATATTTTGTATTTCACTATAACTGGGTGTGTCCAGTTTTGACATTAACCGTAGGCATCAATTTAGCGTTCTTCTCTCCTGTCTGAATCACAGATGAGCGCGGATTTCACCAAATCAACGGTCCGAATGCGCGTGGCAGCATGCGCCAAATCAACGGTATGAATGCCTGTTGGCATTCCCCGTGTGGCATGCTGCATGATTCCCCGCAAACTCAATAACCCTGCAGAAAAAATCTCAACGTTGATTCTTACTGCCTTGCATGCTACAATACAAATTATGAAGATTATTGAAACAAAAGAAGCGTGGATTCATACACACTTCATCGTAGATAGTTATTTCATCACAGAACAGGAACGTAGACAGATATCTATCAACGTCGAACCAGAATTGCTACAATTAGGGATACAGTATGGATTGACATACAACATTGCACCGTCTAAACATCGCGCCATCATCATCTTGGAATGCATCCCGTTTGAGAGTGTCAAATCAATGGTCCGAGAATTGATCAATGAAGAAATA
Organism: Candidatus Poribacteria bacterium; assembly: GCA_003635185.1. GTDB lineage: Bacteria > Poribacteria > WGA-4E > WGA-4E > WGA-3G > MSPOR6. Next base: position 15,607 of record PYJA01000004.1, read on the forward strand.
AAAGATTTTCCAGTTCGGCACCCGGAACAGCGGAACGTTGTCACCAATATCTCAGTTGCCGATCCAGAGACTAACGAACCGGGGAATACAGAGCCTACCTCATAAGGTTTTGTGAATTAACGCTTAGCAGACATTGCTCGGTCCAAAGTCATGAAAGTCTTGATTCAGACAATTTAATATCACAGCCCTCAATCAATCTAATACCTCATTAGTTACCTACCTACTGCCCTTCGCTTTACAGTAATTAACCGTTTCTATTCCTATCCATGTAATTGGTATAATCCGCGTTTGAGAAGAAAGTTTTTTTACAAAATTCTGCAATTTTTTTATAGGGAGTGACCGAACACGCCTTTTTCTACGTCTTGAGCAGTAAATATAGAATATTCTTTCAACATGAAATGATGAATATTCTAACGTAGAAAGGGGCTTAGAATCTCATCTTTACTTTCAGATTTACTTTCAGATGCTATCTTATTAGATCAGATTGAAAACGGTAATTTTGATGCTGTTGACGTGCTTATCCGCAAGTATGAAAAATTGTTACGGACAATCATCCGGAACAAAGTAGGCAATCCTGATACAGCCGATGATGTTTTTAGTGAAACTTGCCTTGCCGTTGTCCGGCGGTTTCGCCGCAAGGGCACTGCAGACATTAAAAATGCTGAAAAATGGTTGAAGCAGGTTGCTCGCAGCAAATGTGAAGACTATTGGCGAGATGAGCAAAAACGCCAACAGATGATCGTAGAGGCTACACATCAACGCGCTGCCGACTTAGAGCAAGAATTGCACAGGGAGCTGCGTTGGAACGAAATCTTTGCGATTCTTGAAGAGATGTCTCCTATCTATAAAGATGTCATTGAATTGTGGTTGGAGGGCTGGACTTTCGTTGAGATTGGCGCGAAATTAGGTATTTCCGAAAACACAGCGAAGTCTCGGAAACGAATTTTTGTTGACCGATTACGCAAGCACTTTGGTGTGTCTCCACCGCGCAAAAAACCAAAATAGCGGTAAAACCACTTCAACGACGTATTGTTTGTTTTTGTTTACACAAAAACAGAGATGTGCTAAAGTATAGTACATCTCCTTTGAATACCTATCAATTTTAAGTTGATAGCGGAAAAGTCAACAACATTGAAGTTGACCTTTCCAAAGAGGGTATGCTCAAATAATGATATTTTAACAATATCATGTGTTAGGCAACATCCTTCTTTCATAACCGAGGGAAAATTGTTAACTCCCTCAATAAAAAGGAGTATCATGAAACGATTTAATTTTTTCTTAGCAAGCATTTTAATTTTTGCTGTAATGCTACTTGTTGGAAGTGCAATTGCAGCAACTGTCTCATACACTTTGAATGCAATTCCTACACTTGGCCCTGTATGGTGGACTAATACCCTGGAGGATGATCCTGCTTGGGGCGATAAGTTTGAGAGATGTATGGCTGTAGTCACGGCAGATATCTTGGATGACGATGGAAATGTTGCATGTCACTTCTCACTCAGGATAGAACGCTCCTATAAGGGAAAACATGTATGGAAAAATGAAAATGAACTAAAGCATGCTGTTCGTTATTCGGGTGCTGCAAGTGCTTGGGCTTGTGGTAACTGGGAAGGGAAAGGAAACGCAGTGGTTAATATGCCAGGAAAGGAACCGGCCCATGATGGGAAAAAAGATGGGGCAATCGATATTGGTGGTGACGGGGAACCCGATGGTGTTTACGCATCGGATTCATCTATACGTGACGGTTTTCGTCTCGATCGCGAGGCGAAGGTTACCGCCTCTTGTTTTCATGGCGGTATCTCCGCACAAGTCGGAATCCAAATATCAGGTTTCTAATGCGCCATATATCCATATTCTTGATAACAACCATGGCAGTGTTCATGCTGCTTATCGGTTGTCAACAACAGGATGGGGAACATCAAGAGTCCCCATCCACCCCATCTAAAAAGGAAACTAAAGTCCAAATCACCGTTGGTGGGAAGGTCTGGGAGATAGATCCGAATCGTGCTTACCAAGCAACTGGCGTTTGGGTTAATCCAAATCCACGCTCCTTAACCGATGCGGAACAAACCCGGTTAGCAGCGTTGCAACGGGAGCTCAAAACGTTAAAGCTAAAAACTGAACGACTCAGCGACGAAGCGAGTTATCTGAAAAGACTTGACAAACCGAAGCTCAAGGTGCGTTATAGTTTTGGAATGCCACCACATAGAGCAGACGGGGATGTCATCGATTTGGGGGAATTTCCGATGGAAATGAGACAGTTTACACCCCTCCAGGAGGAGTAATCATGAAATCCAGTTTTAAAAATGTCCTCAAAACGATCTGTTTGAGTCTTGTTCTTCTCTTGCCAGTGGCAACGCACGCCGCTCCCACTGGCGAGATCATCTTCCAACACCCAAAGGATTACAGCGAATTGTGGATTGGTAACGTAAATGATGGACGCAGCGCACAACTACTATTCAAATTGCCGCATGATATTACGACGTTCTCTATACAAAGAGATGGCCGCTATATCGTAGCTGTTATTCAGATAAAAGGCAAAGATGAGTTAGACTCTTTCCATGATGTTTACCTACTTGATAGAAAGAATCCGAATGCAGGGCCAAAAAGACTGACACAAGGAGAATATAGTGAACTTTATGATGCAGATGTCTCACCGGATGGAGATGTAGTCTTCACAAACCATTCATTCGTTGTGCCTTTGGAACGCGGGCTCTACCTTATTCCAAACACTGAGATAGAGAGAAAGGAACCGATCGCTAAACTGTTACTGAAAAATAATCCATTTCAGGTAGACTGGGCACCTAATGGGAAAAAAATCGCTTACAACACAGAAGCAGGCATTTTTATCTTCGATACTATTACAAAAGAGACTTCACATATTATCAGGGACGATGGTTTCCCTGTTTTCTCACCCAATTCAAAACATCTTGCCTTCCTCACGAAAACCGAACCCTATAAAATTGGCATTGTTTCCGTTGTGGGACCCCGCAACTTGCGGTACATAGAACCTGAAGAAAATGCTTACATTGAGTTCCTCACATGGTCAGCTGATGGTGAATACCTTGTTTACGCATCCTACATTGATCGTATTCCCATATTTAGCTATTTTAATTTTGCAGTGCATATTGAAAGTGGGGTAACTGAGCGAGTATTGGAAACATACGGTGGTTTGTGGGAGTTTGAATGGGCAACCAGGCGGTACGCTCTTGAACCTGAAGGATTACTGACGACGGTTTGGGGCAAACTGAAAACAAAAAGCAAATAGAAATGAGACAGTTTACACCTCTCCAGGAGGAGTAATCATGAAATCCAGATTTAAAAAGATCCTCAAAACGCTCTGTTTGAGTTTTATGCTTCTCTTGCCAGTGGCAACGCACGCTGCCCCCACTGGCGAGATCATCTTTAAAAACCCAAAGGATTACAGCGAATTATGGATCGGCAACGTAAATGATGGGCGCAGCGCACAACCGCTTTTCAGACTGCCGCATGATATTACGACGTTCTCTATACAAAGAGATGGCCGCTATATCGTAGCTGTTATTCAGATAAAAGGCAAAGATGAGTTAGACTCTTTCCATGATGTTTACCTACTTGATAGAAAGAATCCGAATGCAGGGCCAAAAAGACTGACACAAGGAGAATATAGTGAAATTTTTGATGCCGATGTCTCACCGGACGGAGATGTGGTCTTCATAAACCATTCATTCGTTATACTTAAGAAGTTCTTAGAAATCGGCCTCTACCTCATTCCAAATCAGGAGATACAAAAAAAAGAACCGATCGCAGAACTGTTACTGGAAGAAGATCCATATCAGGTGGACTGGGCACCTAATGGGAAAAAAATCGCCTACAGCACAGACCTCGGTATTTTTATCTTCAACATAACTACAAAAGGGACTTCACACATTATCAAAGACGGTGACTTTCCTGTTTTCTCACCCAATTCAAAACATCTTGCCTTCCTCACGAAAACCGAACCCTATAAAATTGGCATTGTTTCCGTTGTGGGACATCGCAACTTGCGATACATAGAACCCGAAGCAGGTATTTTCATTGATCACCTCACCTGGTCAGCTGATGGTCAGTACCTTGTTTACACAATGTACAATCATTGGGACCCCGCATTCACCAATTTCGCAGTGCATATTGAAAGTGGGGTGACTGAGCGAGTATTGGAAACGTATTCAAACGGTGGTTTGTTGGCGTTTGAATGGGCAACCAGGGCTTATGCTCTTGAACCTGAAGGATTATTGACGACGGTTTGGGGAGAAATAAAACAGAGAAAATGATCGTGTTTTAAATCGTCATCATTACAGTTCAATATTATTTGGGAATAATCATGAAATCCAGTTTTAAAAAGGCACTCAAAACGATCTGTTTGAGTCTTGTTCTTCTCTTGCCAGTGGCAACGCACGCTGCCCCCACTGGCGAGATCATCTTCCAACACCCAAAGGATTACAGCGAATTATGGATCGGCAACGTGAATGATGGACAAACTGCACAACCGCTTTTCAGACTGCCGCATGATATTACAGCTTTCTCTGTCCAAAGAGATGGCCGCTATATCGTAGCTGTTGTTAAGATAAAAGGCAAAGATGAGTTAGACACTTTTCATGATGTTTACCTACTTGACAGAAAAAATCCGAATGCAGGGGCGAAAAGATTGACACAAGGTGAATATAGTGAACTTTATGATGCAGATGTCTCACCGGATGGAGATGTAGTCTTCACAAACCATTCATTCGTTGTACTAAAGCACCCTTTGGAACGCGGGCTCTACCTTATTCCAAACACTGAGATAGAGAGAAAGGAACCGATCGCAGAACTGTTACTGAAAAATAATCCATTTCAGGTAGACTGGGCACCTAATGGAAAACAAATTGCCTATAGCACAGACGCAGGCATTTTTTCAGACGCAGGCGTTTTTATCTTCAATACGACTACAAAAAAGGTTTCACAGATTACCAGAGATGGGGACCTTCCTGTTTTCTCGCCAAATTCAAAACAATTAGCTTTTCGCACCAGAACCGAACCCTATAAACTTGGTATTGTCTCCGTTGTGGGACCTCGCAACTTGCGATTCATAGAACCTGAAGAAGATTCTTATATTGAATCCCTCACTTGGTCAGCTGATGGACGGTACCTCGTTTACACAATGCTCAATGATTGGGACCCCGCATACACCAATTTCGCAGTGCATCTTGAAAGTGGGGTGATTGAGCGAGTTATTGGAAACATATTCAAACGGTGGTTTGTGGGCGTTTGAATGGGCAACCAGGCGGTACGCTCTTGAACCTGAAGGATTATTGACAACGGTTTGGGGAGAAATAAAACAGAGAAAATGACCGTGTTTTTTACATCAATTTTGTACGGAAGTAGGGTAACGACTACTAAATATTCAGGACAGACGCATTCCCCCCTTGATAAGGGGGTTAGGGGGTTAAAAGGTGCTATTTCAGCGATATAACCCCCTAAATCCCCCTTATCAAGGGGACTTCAAGAGAAAAAGGTGCTATTTCAGCGATATAACCCCCTAAATCCCCCTTATCAAGGGGACTTCAAGAGAAAATGTGTAAGTTCTGATATTAATGCCCAAGCCCAGGGCCGGTAAGTACTTGCGTCCCGACAGTGCCATTGATAATATCGAAAATTGCAGGAAATTCGTCTCGCCACCCATTATTTGCACTTGGGCAGAATTGACGGGCGTTTCCCTCAATAGCTGTTACACCCCGTATACGCGCAGCGAGTCCAGCAGAGTGTAAAAACGATGCCCCTGGACATGTCAAATCTTGTACGGCAAGAAACATGCCGTATTCTTGGGCAGCGGCACCCATCAGCAACGCCTGTGATTGTCCCTTACACGCTTTAAGCGCAACCCCCGAATATCCTTGATCGCGTGCCAATAATAAGGTTTCAAAGTCGGTAAGTGATTCGTCAATCACTACAGGTTTTATTTCTGCAGCTTTGTGCATCTTATTTTCGGGGTGTGCCTCAAGGTCACGGTCAGTCGGTTGCTCAATGTACGCAAGCCGTTCAAACGCTTGTGCTTCCCCTTCCTGAATCCGATTAAGAAATTCCAACAGATATTCTACATCCTGACATGTCTCGTTAAAGTCAGCGGAATAACGCCAAGTGCTAACACCTCGTTTTGCTTGTGTTTCTGCGGTGATTTTGTCAATTGCAAGAACACGCGCCACGTCCCATTCAAGGTCATTCCCATTCAGTTTTATTTTCAGATGTGTCAACCCATCAGCAACAATCCATTCTGGTAGTGTCTCTGGTAGTCTGTCATTGAGACGTTCAGTGATATCTGCTTCTGTAAGCGGGTCAAGCGCGCCAATTAGGTGATAAAGTGGCATGTCAGGCTGCGGATGGCGCGTTGTATACCGATCAAGGTATTTTCCGGCAAATTCACCATCCAAGAAATGCGACAGATCAACCGCAATGAAATCAGCGTCTAATCCGTTGTAACTATTGATACCGTTTGCTTTTCCAAACGCATCGTGAATTGCAGCGTCTATCGGACTTGTCGTGACAACAGTACAGAGTTTTGGGATCGGCACTGTAAGCTGCATCGTTTGAGACAATTCGTCTGCGATTTGTAGAAATTCGGGTTCCAGCACATCAGAAAGTTCAAGCGGGTGTGCGCAAAGCGTGCAATCACGTGTTGCATCAACCGCTAATTCAGCGAGATTTATCATGGCAGCAAGGCTTTGGTTGAAAGGCACGTAGCGCGGCGGAAATGCCCAGACGTTACCAAGCGGCATAGAACCGTTGCCTTTTGCCTCTTTGCCATCAAGCGTCTGCACTTGTATTTGAACGTTGAAAAGAATACAGTGGTCTGTTGGCACGCCCCCGAATTTGAGCGGGGTACGGTATTGGTGTTCTTCAAAATTATACTGAACGTCAAGAATGCGGATATCTGTCGGTTTTGGCATAGTTTCCTTGGGTGAGTGTTATAGTAGGACACGTTTATTATAGAAAGGGTGAATCTTCCGTATCTCTACAGAAATGAACCATCCTCTAAGCGTTTAAATACCTTTTGCTCAGCGGTCCGTTTTTTCCTGCATCGCTGGAATATTCACCCTCAACTATTTACGTTCCTATTCCTAAATGGTCGTTAATTTCTTTCTGGTAGCCTTCCAGTTCACAGTTTTCAATTTCGGCAATTGTTACAGGGCGGCCCCAATAGCCAGATTCATAGGCTGCCATGCAGATCGCTTCAGACTTCATCCCTTCCACAGCGTCCACTTCTGGTTTGCCACCACTGCGGATAGCGTCAGCGAAGTATTTCAACTCAATTGCCACCGTATTACCGATGCCAGCAGGGAAGAAATATTCCTTTTCATCATCGCTAAGACTATCAGTGAATTCTTTCTGCAAGTCGTCATTGGAAATTGCCTCACCGCCGCGTGGGACTAAACCTCTACCCCAATCAAGCGCGCCTTCACTACCGTAAATGACTTTCTGCCCGAAACCGTGAGCAGGAGCAGAACCGACCCATGTCCACTGTGCGGTAACGCCTTGTTCAAACTTGATTGTCGCGATCATTGCGTCTTCCACATCAACGGAATAACCGCCTTCACGTGCACCAGCATTATCGTAACGGTAAGGTTCATAAGCTTTATTAATAGCGTAAACTTCTTCAGCTTCCAAACCGAGGATATATCGCATCAGGTCAGTAAAATGCACACCGCCATCTAATGCCCATCCGCCGCCAGCATCCATCTTGAAGTTACGCCAACCCCACTTACCTAATGCCTCGCCAACATCAATCCAAAAGAACATACGGGGTTCACCAACGCGTCCTTGTGCGATTACCCAACTACGCGTACGTTCCATACGACTCAACCGATAGTTTTCTGCGACAGAAATAATTTTATCGTTGCGTTCCGCTGCTTCCATCATCAGTTTGCACGCACGCATCGTAATGCCAAACGGCTTTTCTATAATAACATGTTTACCTGCTTCTAATGCTGGTACAGCAAGGATGTGGTGCGCACTATGCAGCGCACAGATGTCAACGCATTCTAAATCGGGGTGCTTAGCAAGCATCTCATCAAGTTCCGTATAAACCGCAGGTTTTGTGCCGCCTTGAAACTCATGCGCCTCATTCGCGCGATTCTCTGCCCTACCCTTGTCTATATCACACGCAGCGACAATATCAAAATCCCGGAGCTCTTTCGACCACAACTCGCGATATCCACCCATGTGGGCACCGGACATACCACCGCATCCGACTAAACCCATTTTAATTCGTTCTGTCATATCTGCCTCCTTCGGCAATGCTATTACTTTTTTGGAACATGCCTCATAAATGTCAGCAAGTACGATATGCTGTCCTATGAGAATTAATTTTAAAACGGAATTGTATAGGATATATGATTAGATGTCAACATTTTTGTGAATCGGCTAAAGCCATTCAGTTTTCGGTGCTTAAAATACCATCCTATATCATGTCTCATGGACAGAAGAAACACGTGGGTAACAAATCATGCCGAATGCGCTTTTGGCATTCAGCATGATTAACGAACCTACCGTTTGGTTTCTACTGTCTTATGAAAACAGTGTTAGAAAGTTTGTGTCAAGCGCGCCATCGCTAAACGTCCAATTTCTGGTGTTCCGACAAATTGCTGATGTTTACGATCCAGCAGATTTTGGACTGTTAAAGATAGACGTGGTTTGGGCCCGAGTGGAATAGCATAACCAGCGTTTAGATCAAGCGTCCAATACGATTCAACTTCACCGACATAAACCCCTGATCGAACGGGGAAGCCTTCCACAAAACGCGCTCGAAGTCCCACGCCCAATCCGAGATCAATGTCAGTGTATTGAACGGTCGCACCGAACTTATTTTTAGGAGCGTTGAGCGCAATGTCACCGATTCCATCAACATTTTCGAAAAGGTCTTTACTGACAAACGAATAATTTGCCCCTAAACTCCAACTCGGATTGAGGAAAAAGGTAAAATTCACATCTAATCCGTTCAGTGAAATGTCACCGTAGTTGCGATAGGTTAGCATCACTGCGTTTGGGTCTGCCGCTTGTTCGGGTGTCACCGAGCCAAACGGAATGTAGGCGGCACCGTTATTCTCCGTTCCGGCAACAAATAACATTACCAATTCCTCAACAGGCGAACCGTCGCCGTTTCCACCCTGGGTAGGTGCGTCGAACGCGAGGAGTGCCTGGGCAAGTTGTGCGTTTTGCGGATCGGTCAACGCTGCATCAATTTGCTGACTAAGAGATGCACTCAACGTTGCTGCATCCAGGAAAACATTCGGAGTTTCTACAAACAACGGAGCGATGAAGTTGTTAATTCTGGAGTGATACACATCAGCAGAAAAAGCCAATCTATTTAGGAGAATACCTTTGTATCCGACCTCATAGGTCTGCGTGATAGTTGGTTTAAGCGAGGCAACATCATTTACATCTTCAACATCAACAAAACTTGATGTCTCTGGATCAAGTGAGCGTAAAACATTTTTTACGTCTGTTACTTGCTGCGGGATAATACTGTCAAACCCTGCAGAAAGAGCCGCTACCATCTCATCCGGAAGTCCTTGTGCGGCTAAACCTGCTTCAAATACGGGCTTAGCTCCACTCATTACAGCACTTCTCGCTACGTTCCACATAACATTGGTAAAAAGCGGATCGTTGAGAGGGATGTACGCGCCATCTTCAAGGTTTCCTAATGGTGAAAATGGTGAGCGGAATAGTGGAAGTCCGTTTTCACTTCTCTTGAAAGTAAACCCGCTTTCCGAAGGAACGCCTTGTGCCCGTACGTCAATATTTGGGCTGAAGCCCAGTGCGGGTTTAAAATTCGCTCCTAACTTAAATGCATCTGGCGATGAAAGAATATCAAGAAACAGATTTGAAGTTCCTGGCGTATTGAAAGCGCGGTTATAGGTAACCCTCAGATTATGGTCGTCGGTGGGTTGAAACGCAAGCGCGACCCTGGGAGACAGGACAATATCGTTCAGATGGTTGTGTTTATCCGCTCTACCTGCAGCAAGTAACTTCAGCTGCGGCAGGATATTGGTTTCTGATTGCAAGTAGGCACCTATTTCGTCAATGCTGTCATTTTCTTCATTGATCCCATTAATTGTACCTTCGGTATCAGGGCGAGTAAGCAAGACATCCAATCCGTAAGTAAAACGTTGCACATCTCCAATGCCATAACTGTGTTGAATCTGACCTACGTATAGGTTGGAATTGTCTATGGTATGCTGCCCCGACCGTAGCACATAAGTTTCCCCAGCATCACTCCGATTCCAAAATGCTTGGGCAAAGAGGTCTTTGTAAATGAAACGTGCTTGGGCGTAACCGTAAGTCCAGTTTTTGGCTTGTCCGGCACCGATGCCTGTCAATTCAATGCCAGAGGCTTGTGTTAAACCGCTGGCAAGAATCACGGTAGCATCATCACTGGGACTGTAATCAACCCTAAATTCTCCGCGAGCATGTGAGGTATCAAATAAAGGTTCCAGTTCACCTTCAAGGTCCTCTTTCGCCCGCCCTTCTTGCCAATCATCACCTCGTGTATAATTCGCTGTCAATTTATAGCCAATGGTATCATTGATAACACCTGCATGTCGAAGCGAACCAGTGAGTATACTTCGTTCACCGCCACCAACGCTAACCGTTGTGCCTTGCGAAGTGAACGGGGAACGCGTGAGAATGTGCATCACACCGTTGGCACTATTTGGGCCGTAGAGCGCTGCACCAGGCCCTGATACAACTTCAATCTGTTCAATATCTTCGCTTATAGTAGGAATAAGTGTATAAGCGTTGACACGTAGTGACGGAACACTTGCAATCCGATTGTCTACGAGGGACAAAAGATTGCCTGAAAATACGTTATTAAAACCGCGCACGACAACATACGAAGTGCCAATTCCAGAAGTCACAACATCCACAGCACGTAACGATTTTAAGTGCTCCGTAACACTCAGCGAGACTCGGTCTTTGATCTCAGAATCATCAAGCAAAGCAACTGATGCTGGAGCTTCAAGGACTTTTTCTTTCCGGCGTGATGCCGTAACAGAAACCCTTTCAAGTTCTATCACTTCTGAAGTGAGAGCAATTTCTACCGATTTTGTTTGATCGGCAGCAAGCTCAACATTTGTCATAATCTTTTCTGCGTATCCAGGTGCAGATACGGTTATTGTGTAGACATCCGCAGCTAAGTTATCTAAAGTAATTGTGCCATCTACATCGCTTACACCTGCAGCGTCATCATCTGATTTCGGTTGACTGTGGCGCATAATGTGCCCCAACCCATCGTTGCTGCGTTCAATGTAATGTGTAACATCCTCTGATTTAGGTTTAACGGTAATGGTTAGATTATTTAGTTTATTGCCTGTTTGGGAATCTGTTACTGTAATGTTCAAACTCGCAGCATGCACAGACACTGTAGTGATTCCTAAAACAACAAGTAAGGTGAAAACTGCTAAACTTACGAATCTCAATCGTTTCATTATATTAACTCCTTTGTTGAGAAACATTGAGGGTTGCTGGCTAATAAATAGCAAATTAAAACCAATATTAAGCCAAAATAATTTACAAATTATTTGTATCAAAAAGCACTTTGCTAAAAACAAAGCATTCCGCAATTTATGCCAGTGCTTAAGTATTACAAACCTAACATGAAAAAGCAACCTTTTTCTATAAAAAATGTTGCTTGCCTGTCTGTGGCAATACTCTTTACAAATTATCTTAACTTAAGTTGCTATCTATAGACCTGCGAACACCGTTTTTTAGAGAAAATGATCCATTTTTCGCAAGATTCCGTAGCGCAAACTGTTAGTTTGTGCTACGTAGCTGCGCAAACTGACAGATTGCGCTACAGCAGTGTCCAAATAATTATAGACTTTACTATAATGAAATCAAGGACGCGTTTACGCAAATCTGTTGAATATACCATAATCCTAAAGTCTAATATAATCACAAAATGTAACTTATTTTCGGAATCTACTATAGTCCGTTATTTTTTATTTTATTCCTATCACCTATAGGGTTAGTTAGGGGTATTAGGTCCCATACAAGTATCGTTCCGTCTGCACTCCCACTTATAAGAATCTGCCCATCCGGTGTAAACGCGATACTGCTCACATCATCCGTATGTCCTGTTAATGAGTGCTTGTGTTTTCCGGTGGCAACATCCCAGAGACGAATCCTACGGTCAAAACTCCCACTTGCGAGTGCTTCCCCATCTGGACTAAATGCGACATTGCTAATTTCTCCTGTATGTCCTATGAGTGTCCGTTTGTGCGCTCCAGTGGCAACATCCCAAAGACGTATAGTTTTGCCCTTACTCCCACTTGCGAGTGTTTTCCCATCCGGACTAAATGCGACACTATTAACCCAAGATGTATGCCCCATAAGTGTGTAGCTGTGTTTTTCAGTGGCAACATCCCAAAGACGTATAGTTTTGTCCTTACTCCCACTTGCGAGTGTTTTCCCATCCGGACTAAATGCGACACTGCTAATGCCAGATGTGTGTCCTATAAGTGTGTTTTTGTGCACACCTGTGACTGCTTCCCAAAGATAGATAGTGTTATCAGAACTCCCACTTGCGAGTGTTTTCCCGTCAGGACTAAATGCGATACTGTCAACCCAATCTGTATGACCGGTAAGTGCGTGTTTATGTTCCCCCGTGACAACATCCCACAAATGAATTTTTTTGTCAAAACTACTACTGACAAGCGTTTTCCCATCCGGACTGAACACGACAGATACAAATGATGACATCACCGATGTCTGTTCCTCTATGAGCATCGTTCTGTGTGCGCCTGTGAACGCATCCCAGAGGAGAATTGTATCAGTAAAGAGGCCTCTGCTTGCGATTGTGCGCCCATTCGGATTGAGGGCAAGAGATATAACCCAACGCGTATGTCCGGTGAGTGTGTGTTTGCGTTTACTCGTTGCAACATCCCACATGATGATAGTATTGTCCCTACTCGTACTAACAAGTGTTTTGCTATCCGAACTGAACGCTACGCTTCTAACCCAATCTGTATGCCCGGTAAGTGTTTCCTTACGCGCGCCTGTGAACGCATCCCAGAAAATGATGGAATTGTTGAAATCACCACTTACGAGTGTTTTGCCATCCGGACTGAACGCTACGCTATTAATTCGATTTCCAGGCTCTACGTGAATATCTTTACGTGTCCCTGTGACTACATCCCAAAAGATGACAGTATTATCCATACTCCCGCTTACGAGTGTTTTGCCATCCGGACTGAATGTTACACTTGTAACCGGGTGCGTATGTCCAGTAAGTATGTGTTTGCTTTCACCTGTAACAGCATCCCACAAGATAACGGTTTTGTCGTAACTTGCACTTGCGAGTGTTTTGCCATCCGGACTGAACGCAACACTTGTGACAGGACCCGTATGATCAGTAAATTCGTGTTTCCTTCTTCCTGTTACAACATCCCAAAGACAGACAGTAACATTTGTCACTAAATTTTTATAACGCTTACCTTCACTCCCACTTGCGAGTGTTTTGCCATCCGGACTGAACGCAACACTCAAAATTGAGGACATATGTCCTGTGAGTGTTTGCTTATGCTCACCTGTCACTATATTCCACACACAAATAGTCTTATCACTACTTCCGCTTACCAATGTGCGTCCATCCGGACTGAACGCAATACTGTTTACTTCCCTCTGATGCATAGTGAGTAAGTCTACCTCTTGATGAGTCGTCGTATCGTAAAGCCAAATACCAATTGCACTTGAGACTGCCAATCGAGAACCATCTGGGGAATATGCGATGTTCCCAGTTATTTCACCTTTACCGAGGCGGATTTTGGCATTTGTAGGTAACCTCCATTGCATGTAATCTTGGGCAGGACTGTTGGAGTGAAATAAGGTCAAAAAGAAAAATAGCGTCAAAAAGAGAGAAAAAACGTTCTTTTCATACAAAACCATCCTCCTTTAAGAAGTTGATGCCTCACGAAAAAAGCAGCCTACCCGACTAAATATTTAAAGACAGCAGAGAGGTTGTCATCGGGTGAGTAGAGTTGAGATACATTCAATTCGTTTTCAATGAGGATTTGCGGGAGGCGATCGTAAAAAGCGTCCGGTTTTGCCGTTTCAATAATAACATCACCTGCATGATCACCGAAAGTAACGCTGAGAATATCCTCAAAAGGTAAGCAGACTTGTGCTAAACGGCGCGGTTCGTCAGCATTCAGGAAGACCTTATGTGGGTGTTCATCGATCAATTCGCGGATGTCGGAAATTGTGCCTTCTGCCAGAATTCGTCCTTGATGGATGAGCAGGATCGTCTCTGTTACCGCTTCTATTTCATAAAGGATATGGCTTGAGACAACCATGCTGATTCCTTGTTGTGCAAGTTCTAATAGCAGATTCATGACATGTCGCCTACCGATCGGGTCGAGTCCGGTAAGTGGTTCATCAAGAAAAAGGAGTTCTGGTTCATGCACGAGTGCTTGTGCAAGTTTTATACGCTGCCGCATCCCTTTGCTGTAGGAGGCAATCGGTTTATCTTTTGCCGAAAGCATATCCACAGTTTCAAGCACCTTAAGGCACCGAGATTCTGCTTCTGTTGTTTCAAATCCACTTAACGTTGCAAAAAAAGTGATGAACTCGAAACCGGTCATAAATTGATAGGCTAATTCAATATCTGGGCAATAACCGACACGCTGTGTTAGGAGATAGTTGTTCCAGACAGGTTGATTTAGAACAGTAATGTCTCCCTTGTTCGGTTTGAGTTGACCAGTCATTAATTTGAGCAGACTCGTTTTACCAGCACCGTTTGGACCAAGTAAACCGGTTATTCCGGGATGAATCGTCAGCGTGACATCATTCACACCCATCACCTCACCGTACCATTTAGATAGGTTTTCTGTTTGAACAATCGCGGCATCATTCATAGTATGAGTTCCTATAATATAAGGGGTTACCGAACCTATTCCTCACCATGCCACATCTGCGCGCGTGCCATAAAGACGTTGCGATCCTGCGACCATTCTGCGTAGCCGATGTTTCCAGAATCGGTAAGATAGTCAATCCACCAATTAAGATAGGCGAACAACTCCGCATCAGTGAGTGCTACCGTGAACCCACCATATTCGACTTGCTCATCCAAGGCAGACACAACAAATCCTCCATCGGATGCTGCGGTAGCATCCCGATTGCCAATCTCACCTCTTGCGATTGCGTCAATTCTACCATCGGCAAGTGCTTCAAGCAATTCCGATTCACCGACTTCCGAACCGAGATAGATCACCTGCGGCATTTTCTCTGCAGGCGGATAGAGATGTGTTCTGCCTACCAGATTCGGAGAGACATCGGCAGCGGTAATTCTGTAAGCTGCTGTTCCATCGGCGACAAATATGCCATGCAGGGTCTCAATGCGCGTTCCCAAAGCGAGAATACCGTTAGCATCAATAAACTTTGTGATTTCGAGCAAGCGTGCTTCGCCGGTAGTGCCAGCAAGCACCCCGACACGTACATCATGCGTCAAGTCAGTGTAGTGTGAGAGGCGTCGTGCGTCTTCGGGACGAACCAGAAGTGATTGGCGAAACTTGATATGTCCTGCAGTGAAAGCAACAAGCGGGGTGCCAGTTGCGTCCTGCCGCCGAGAATCAAGGATCGTGATGCCGCCTCCGATAATATCATATTCCGGTTCAGCCGCCTTGAGCCAGATACCTGGCCATTCGCCGATTGCCTTCCGAGAAAAAGACAAGCAGGTGTCTGCTATAGATTCAAGTGCCGTCAAAATGTCTGCTTCATAGCCGAGATGTGTGTTAAATCCATTGGAAGTCGGATCTGGGTCAGCGCTGTAGCTGACAGGTGCGAAATAGGCATAGAAGCCGACATTAAGAACGCGTGGTTCCTTATTCCATACTGGTGGATAAGAAGAGTCAGGTGCGTCTATAATTTCATTGACAAGTTTCTCACACCCCGTTGAAAAAACAAAAAGCACTATCACAATTATAAACAAGACTCTCATTGGAATTCTCCTTTTTTGCTTAGATGGATTTTCATGGTTTCTTCAAGGTTTTGGATACCCGCGGTGGTGCCGATAGCAGTTACGCATGCGGCACCGGTGGCAGATGCCAGTTCAGTTGTTTTTTTAAGATCCCATCCTTTTACCGTTCCTGCGAGAAAACCTGCTACGTAGGCATCACCAGCACCAGTTGCATCAACAACATTCACAGAATATGCGGGGACAAACAGTTCTTCTTCAGTCGTGGAAACGTAACTACCGCGTTCACCCATTTTTATTCCAATAGTGCTGATACCGTAGTTCCTTAAAAATTTGGAGATTTCGCGCAGTTCGGATGTACCTGTGAGATGTTCTGCCTCGGTCAAACTCGGCAAAAAGATGTCAACAAATGGCAAACACGGTTCCAACGTTTTCAGCCACTTTCCTGTTGCGTCCCATGCGGTATCAAGTGAAGTCGTTATTCCGAATGATTTTGCTTTTTTGAGGACATTCGCCATGGGTTGTCCATCAAATTTAGGCATGACAAGTGCGCCTGCGATGTGCAGAATTTTAGCAGTCTTAATAATATCCCAATTGAGAGCATCTTCGTTCAGTTCACCATTCGCACCGATGTAGTGGCAGAAACTCCGTTCACCATCGGAAGCGATCGCCACGAATGTAAAAGAGGTATTCGCGGTTGCGTCTCGTTGGATGCCTGCAGTGTCAACTCTGTTTTCTGTAAGGTGTTGCAGCACTAAATCTCCAAAATGGTCGTTGCCAATTTTACCCATCGCACCAACAGAAACACCAAGCCGTGAAAGTGCAATGGCTGTGTTATTGGCACACCCGCCCGCGTGGATTTCCAATTGATCAAACAGTTCTAATTTTCCTTTTTCAGGAAAACGGTCAATAGGTCTTCCGAGCACATCAACAACAAAAATTCCGAGCGATAACACATCCATTTTTTTACCTCTTATCTCCTAATGTTGTAGGGCGAGAAATGTTTTATATTTTACTTTACATCTACAAATTTGCGGCTTCAGTATATATGCTTCTTCCCTCTCCATAATAGGATTCATAAACATGCTGATATACTGCTTTCCATTTTTTCTCAAACAGATCTTGCGTAAAGGTTTCAGGCAGTCCTTGATCAAGAATTGTTTGAACAGTCATTTCAGTTTGGGCACGCAATTGTTGCTGTTTGCGCCAGTCCAAGACTAAATTCTCCTGTTTGAGTGTTTCAATTAATCCCTTCACAGTAGTTTTTACCTCTTCGCGCTGAGGAAGGGTTAATTGTATTTCAGGTCGTGTTAGAAGATCGAATACCGCTAATTCTTCCTCTGAAAGTTCCTCGGAATCGGCGCGTTGTTCCTCTTCACGTATTTCCTCTCTTAATCCAGAAAATTTTCCAAGTAAAGTGTCAACATCAGACGTAGCGTTGTATTCCTCAATCATCTGTTCAAATTTCTCTTGAAGATCAATTCGGCTTTTGTTAAGTTGAACCATCTCCTTGAGTTTTCTATTTATAGCACCCTTTAATCTTTCAGCTTGTGTGCGTTTGTGTTCTGTGTCGAATTGTTCAGCCAGATGTTCAAAGTCAATTTGGCTTAAGTCAATTTGTTCTGAGTCATAGGTATGTTGACCTGCACTGATGATGTAACCTTCAGGGGCGATTGAGCGGTCCAATAATTCTTCTACTGCATTTTCGACCTCCGAGATGTCAACGGGTTCACGGAGATTCTTTATTTTCCGAGCGATAGTGTTTATCAGTGAACATATCCCGATGAACTCATTCGCTGCAGTGTCGGGTAGAATTGCTTTGAATAATTTATAGATTTTGTTTGCTTGTTCGAGATAGTCATTTTTGGTTTGATCGTTGACCAGAATAAGATTTACTGCTTCGTCAATTAATTGGATTTGCTGCAGGCTATCAGTCACTTGGATTCTGGAAAAGTCAATTCCAAGGTTACTACAAAACTCAGAGATTTCCGCGATTGCTTCTCTAAGCTCCTCAATAAGTTCCGATTTATCTGCAATAGGATTGCTTCCGTTCCCGTTAGATCCTGTAGCATAGATAGCAAGTGCCTTTTCAAGGTCACGAAAGATGCCGATGTAGTCAACGATTAACCCGTTGACTTTATCTTCAAACACACGATTGGCTCTTGCAATTGTCTGCATCAATGTATGGTTGCGTTGCGGTTTGTCAAGATAGATTGTTGAACATGAAGGGACATCAAAACCTGTGGTCCACATTGCACAGAGGAAAACAATACGGAAAGGATCATCTGGGTTTTTAAATTTGGTGTCCAAATCTTCTGTGTTCATGCGTTGCCGATGCGGACTTATGTCAACGCCTTTCCTTCTTAGATCATCAATTTCGTTTTGTGATTGTGATACCACTACGGCCATATCGGTTTCTTCCATAAATTGAATTAACGCCTTAAGCGGTTTCTCTCTGTCTCTTGTAACGCCACTGTCCAATTCTGATTTCAGAGATTGAATTTTCTGTCTCCAGTACTTCTGAACTTTGTCGTACATTTTAACTGCTGTGGGTTTGTCAATAGAGATGACCATTGCCTTCCCCCTATAACCTCTGCCGATAAAATGTGAAACGATGTCTTCTGCCACTTTTTCTAAACGTTCATCCCGCGTAATGAGATGATATTCGCGTGCAAACTCACGTTCCAGTCTTGCTTCTTGTGCCTCATCCAATTCCGCTTGCTCAAGAATCTGTTCAATGTCGGTATTTAAATCCTCATTTGTCAATTGCAATCTGGGAACGCGGTTCTCATAGTAGAGCGGGACGGTTGCTTTATCCTCTACGGATTGCTTGAAATCGTAAACTGACACTTCGTCTCCAAACACTTCACGTGTCTTTTCTTCACCTGCCATTAGCGGTGTACCTGTAAACGCAATATATGCAGCATTCGGGAGCGCGGTACGCATATTTAACGCTAATGTGTCGTATTGACTACGGTGTGCTTCATCGGTAATGACAATAATGTCTGATCGATCAGAGAGGACAGGATGCGGTTCATTATCTGCTGTCTGAAATTTATGGATAAGCGTGAAAACATAACGGTGATCTTCGCTGAGCAGTTGACGGAGATCTTTGATGTTTTCCGCATGCACATCCTGCTGTGTTAAGACACCGCTGGCACTCGCGAAGGTTTTGTAAATCTGGTTGTCCAATTCTTTGCGGTCTGTTACGACAACGAATGTCCAGTGACCTTGCATCTTTCTGAGGACTTTCTGTGCAAAGAAGATCATTGAGACACTTTTACCACTCCCTTGCGTATGCCAGAACACACCGAGTTTTCCAAGATTGGATTCGTTTTCCTGCAATGCCTTAATTGCGTTGTTTACGCCCAAGTATTGATGATTTTTTGAGACCAGTTTTTTTGTGCTACCATGGTCCTCCTTAAACAGTGTAAAATTTTCAACGATGTCCAATAATCGTTTTGGTTCACAGACACCTTGCAATAGTGTTTCCAGTGAGACTCTCTGCTGTTCATCTTCACTTTCAATCCGTTTCCATTCGGTGAAGTGTTCCCATTTGGAAGTGAGGCTACCAACGCGGCTCCTTGAACTGTTGGAAACTATAATTAAGGCGTTATACCAGAAAAGGTGAGGGATTGTGTCTTTGTAGTCTCGGAGGTTGTCAATGTAGGCTGCGTGTAAGTTTTCGTCAATCCGCTTGAATTCCATTAAGACTAAAGGAATTCCGTTGACGAATCCTATCAGGTCTGGCCGTCTGGTATACATGTCACCAGTGATCCAGAATTGTGACGCTGCGAAAAAGTCGTTATTTTCTGGATTCTCCCAGTCAATGACTTTAATGACTGAAACAGTTTCTTCTTGCATGTTCGGGTCGGTGTCAGTTATTTTAACGCCATCTTTCAGAAAATTATAGATTTCCCGATTCGCTTCAACAAGACTCATGACAGCGCGGGATTGCGTTAATTCTTCAATTGCAGCACCAATAGCATCTTCAGGTGCATCGGGGTTGAGTCGTTCTAACGCCGCGCGGAGCCTATCGGTTAGCACGACTTCAGATTTTGCTGCTCTGCCAGTTCGAATTTCGCTGTCGTATTCAAATTCGTTTAAACAATCCTGAGTTTGCCACCCTATTTCTTTGAGCAATGCGATTGCGGGTTGTTCTACAAGTTGATCTTCACTGTATGGGTTTTGCATAATCACTGGATATCAGTACGGAATATATGTTATCTGATCTCGGAAATCTTCTGGCACACTTGCCAGACATATCAATTCAAGCGTATCAATGATTTGTTGGTAAGAAACGCGGGGACGTAATAGCAGAATACCTGGAATATGTCTCCCTTTTTTGAGGTGTGCTTGCAAATGGATCGGCATTGTGCTTCGGTTTGATGAGACAAGAATATATCCCTCACGTTCCAGAAATTTAAGAATTTCCTCATCTTTTGTGCTAATTGGTGGTACACCTTCACTCCCAATGACCCGAACCTCAACTTCTGGTTGTCTTCGCTTGAGTCCATCACGGATAACATGTGAGGTATTTTCATCAAGCAGAAAGCGAATTTGGTATTTATTCATTATTACGCTGAATAATATCCTTGCGCTTCAAGCTCCGCTTTAATTTTCATGAGACGCTTGACACCAGGAGACGGGTTTTTTAGCTGCTCCTCATAAGCAGCCTCTGCATGTTTGATTCCCTCTGCAATATAGGTGTCGATTTTCTTTTTATTCAATAGATAATAGGTAATCGTAACATAAATCTGCTCTAACGTCAGATTTGGATATAGCCGTTGAATTTCCCTTGGGTCTGCCCCCTTAAGAAATTGCTCAATGACAATTTCAATGCCGACGCGTGTCCCTTTTATCCGAATTGCCGTTGGGTTGATGAATTCAAACATATCTTCAATTTTCATCATTAATTCCTTTGTCATCAACAAGATATTGCGGGTTGATTTTGAGCATGGATGTCCTCCTAATTGCCTTGTTGATATTATACATCTTCACGGTTGTACTTGTCAATTGCTTTCAGAGGGTGTTAAATAGTGCTGTCTCTGTCAATGTCAAGTTCGGATACGTCTATTTCGCCAGAGATAAGTTTGGGAAGGAAGAGGTCGCGGGTTTGGCGAAGGTTGATGTTTTTCAAACGGAGAGTGTTACAGATATTCACCAAAGGACTTACCTTTTGCCGGAAATCATTTAGAAGAGATTCCGTTGGTATGGACACGGGCATGTTGAGGAAGTCATCAGGTTTGACTCTCTGATGACTGGTAGAAGTCCCTAATGCACGGACAATAAAGTTTTCGGTAAATTCAGGAGACCGAAACAAATTATACAGAAACATACAATTAACTGGTGGTTTGGGTTTTAAAATAAAAAATTCGGTTGAAGCTATTGCTTTATGTTCTGTGTTTAAGAAGGGAAGCCAGACCCGAGGAATACGTGGATTCAGTTTAGATAAGAGAACTGACCCACCTGTGACTAAGTATTTAGCACTTCTAATTGAATCACCATCCTCCAGAGCCGGCATGTGTTCATTATCAAAAGCAGGTATACTGAAATGTGCAAAAATTTCCTCTGGGAATTTGCTTGGAGTAATTCCATTCCTTACTAAATCTAATATGTCTGAAAATTGGACTACTTCCCATCCCCTGGGTATCGGTCCTAACTCTGACTCTACCTTCGGCACGTTCTCAGGTCCGGGAAATTGGTGGTGGACGAACCATTCTCGGTAGAGGGTTTGTGCCATGTCTTCAAGGATTTTGATGCGGCGGGTGTTGTTTTCTATGAGGTTGTCGTAGGTGCTGAGAATGGAAGTAATTTTTTGCTGGATAGGAATAGGGGGAAGAGTCAATTTGATGGTCTTAAGGTTTGTTTGAGATAGCTTAGGTTGTGCTGTACCTGTGAGGTAACCTATAATTGCCACGTTAGAAAGAGCATAGTATAAAAAATCTGTTGAAATTGGTGATTTACCCCTAACGACATGAGCATGGTTACTTACCCAAAATTTACCATTTACTAAATTTAAAACTGGCTTTCCATCCTGGGTAATAACACTACCATCTTCTGCAATCAATAAATATCTGCCATCGAAAATGTAATCATCAACAGAGTCAATTATTCCCGCTGCACCATAATACGGAAATTCTCCCTGTCGTTCACTTCTCTGTCTGGTATTTAAAGGAATACGTTTGTGATCGTAGAGTTCAATTACCTCACCTAAAGTTGTTTCTGTCCACAAATCAATCATACAACACCCTAAAATTATTAGGTATTAACTTCGATCATGGCTAAGTTTTGCTCCGCTAAGAATTTTTTAAGATCTTCTGTGTATTCTGGCATAAGTTCTATATCTACTATACGGTACAATTCACGGCCAGCTCGGGAACAAGAAAAACCCTGCAATTTAAACTCCTGAATCGGATCTAAAGGACTAAATATCCAATCCCGCTCTTGATGCCAAAAGGGTTGAGGCATTGGATTGCTCAGGTTCTCTATACATAAATTATAGGGATATAAATAAACGTTTTCCATAAAATCAACCAATCCGTACTCAATTAGGTTATCAAGTTGATAATAATTCAAGCATCCCTCGCTCAAACCCACTTGTCTAAGGTTTCTGCCCAGAGTGAGAACTCTAACATCAATTACATATCCATCAGTTCGATTCTCAAAAGCAATAGACGTTGAACACAGTTTTTTGAATAAGACAGCGACATCATGGTCCAATTCACTTAAGATTTTCACAGTTCGTGTAGAATATGATCCCGGTTTTCTAATTTCCCCCGCTAAGACACGACCAAAATGACGCTGCATGTCTTCAGTGCTTACCTGCCGGGCTTCAGTTTCAAAGTTGTTAAGCCAATCATCGTTGATTGTTGTTTCCTCGTTATTATCTGTTCCCTGATTTGTTGCCTCTGCAGGTCCTTCTTTATTAGGTTCACCAGTGCTTTGATTTGTTTTCTCTGCAGCTATCGCTTTCTTAAGTTCCTCTGCAGCAATAGCAGAGATTTTATCGAGGTTAACCTGTTCGCGCAATATTTTTTGGCCATATTTGCTTACAGCTATCCGTGCATATTCTGGGTCAACCTTCATCTGTTGAGCAATTTGGTCTGCATTTTCCCTGATAATCTTAATACGTGCTTCTGACTCTGCTCGTTTT
The DNA here is from genome assembly GCA_003635185.1 of Candidatus Poribacteria bacterium. Taxonomy (GTDB): domain Bacteria; phylum Poribacteria; class WGA-4E; order WGA-4E; family WGA-3G; genus MSPOR6. The sequence continues at coordinate 38,724 of PYJA01000004.1, forward strand.
TCGGAGGACCTCCGCTCAAGAGCTTCAACAGGCACATCGATTAAAGCAGAACAGAGTCGGTCAAAAGCTTTAAATACGTTCCGTCTAATTGGAGCGGGAATGGTTGAATCTAACGCAAGATCGGTGACAGCATCAAGAGTGGTGTTTGGTGCTTCTTCGGTTGTTACGGGTAGGTCGGGTTTCGTTTCATCAGACATACTTATATCCTTTCTCTTGCGCCGATAACAATCCTTCTTTCAAGCAAATCTGGTTTCACTAAGTCGCAACGACTCGCAGGTGTCCGCCTTTTTCGTTGGAAGGCTTAATATGAATTTCAACGTCTCGGTTTAGCTTCTTCAGAATCACAAGCAGACGTTCTACTGTAAAATCTTCAAAATCCATCTTCTTCAGACGTTTCACATCATTCAGATCAAGTCCGAAGCGTTTTGACGCTTTTGCTGGTGTCAGTTTCAGTTCTTTAAGCAGGCAGTGGATTGTATAGGCGAGGTCTACCCTTAACAACTCACGTTCCGCTTCTTCTTCAGAGAAACCGATGTCTAAAAACACATTGCCAGAACTCTTTGTAAATTTGATTTCTTCAGTCATTTTTAGTCTCCATTTCATGCGCCATTTTTAATCTCTGTTTAATCAAATCAATTTCCTTTTTAGGGGTGCGGATACCACGCGTGGATTTCTTTTGGAATGCGTGGAGCACATAAATATTCTCACCCAATTTGACAGTATAAACTGCGCGATAAGTATTCGTATCGTAACGAGCAGTGATCTGAAATACACCTGAACCTACTCCCCGTAGCGGTTTTGCATTTTCGTCTTTGCCTCCCATTTGAGCGATACGTAATGCTTCACCTACCGTTGTTTTCGCAGCTTTAGGAAAATTCCGTACTCGCGCATGCGAATCACCAACCCATATTACATCTTTCATCGCTTCATTCAAAATTCTACCTGATTCTCTAAAATGTGTTTTTTATGTTTCCAGCGAGGTGTCGGTGATTATCTTACACAGGGATATGTTCCACTTCAATCTCAAGCCATGAATCCCATTGATGATCAGAGACATAAGTTTTGCCAATTTTTTTTATTTTTTCTATGTACATATCTACTTTTTCTAAATCTGAGTCTTTTGGATAGGTAACCATTAGTGTAAGTGTTTTTCCATCATCTTTTGGCATATATATATACTTGAATTTTCCATCATAAGGCACCTCCAGAATTGATGAAAATGAATTTAATGCAAACGCTAACCATTCTAAACGAGACGGGGTGTAATGCTCTAAACCTGGTGCTTTTTCTGCCATGCTGATCTCCTTTGTTCATTATAGGTACTTGCTAATTAGCGGGACAATCACAGCAGCGATTGCTACGGTTGTGCCTATAAACCATCTCAATCCTGAGATTCTTTCCTTGATGTCATCTCTAACTACTTGAATATCGTTCTCTAAGTCTGTTTTGACTTCTCTGATGTTATTCTCTAAGTCTGTTTTGACTTCTCTGATGTTATTCTCTAAGTCTGTTTTGACTTCTCTGATGTTATTCTCTAAGTCACTTTTGACTTGCAACAAGTCTGTTCTGACTTGCATAATGTCACCCTTCAGATCTGTTTTGACTTCATTCATCCGATTTTCAAGGCGAGATTCATTTTTTACGAGCTCTATGCCAGTCCCTTTTTTGTCAGTTGTATGGATTTGTAGGAATTCAAATATTTCGTCTTTGGTATTCACCATGACCCACTCCTTATTGGCAGTTGCTTCTTGTATTGAACAAAGTTTATCATAACGGGACACAAAATACCAGAAAATAATAATTTGGATTATGGGAGGATAGATCACGAAGTCGTAACGACTCGCAGGTGTCCGCCTTCTTCGTTTGAAGGTGTGATGCGAATCTCAACGTTGCGGTTCAACTGATTCAGGATTGTAAAGAGTTTGTCTATGTTAAAATCGAAATCCCCGTTCTGTATTCGGGACACATCGGATGGATTGAGTCCGAAACGTTCCTCTGCTTTTACTGGCGTGAGTTTGAGTTCATCAAGTAAGCGATAGATTTTAATGACGAGATCCACTCTTAACTGTTCACGCTCAGCTTCTTCTTTAGAGAAACCGATATCTAAAAACACATTTCCGGAACTCTTTGTAAATTTAACCTCTTCACTCATTTTTTGCCTCCATTTCCTGCGCCATTTTCAGACGCTGTTTAATCAAATCAATTTCCTTTTTAGGTGTGCGGATACCACGTGTGGATTTCTTCTGGAATGCGTGAAGTACATAGATACTCTCACCTAACTTAACAGTATAAACAGCACGGTATGTGTTCGTATCGTAACGAGCGGTAATTTCCAATACTCCCGAACCTATTCCCCGCAACGGTTTAGCATTCTTGTGTTTAGATCCAGATTGAGCAGCCTGTAATGCTCTACCTACTGTCGTTCTCGCAGCTTTAGGAAAACTCCGTACTCGCGTATGCGAATCACCAACCCATATTACATCTTTCATTGCTTCATTCATAATTTGACGCTTTTAATATTATACCGTATTCTCTAAAATCTTCGCAACATTCTCTGCGATGCGTTCTTCCAATTGGTGTGCCTCTGCGTTTAGGATTTCTAATTCCTCATTGAGTTCACCGAACCGTTGCGTAAAGTCAAAATCCTCAGTTTCTTGTGTTGCAACACCGACATAACGTCCGGGGTTCAAACTCCATCCCTGCGCTTCAATTTCTTCCACTGTAGCAACTTTGCATAGACCGGGAACATCAACGTATTCTCCATCAGGAAATTTGTTGTTGAGAAGTTCCTCACTGTTGTGTCTGTTTTCAAGGGTTTCGTCTCGGTAAAGGCGCGCTATGTTTGCCAAGAATTCGAGTTGCATGGGTGTAAACTCACGATGTGCGCGACTGACTTGATGATAGAGATTGCGGGCATCAATGAAGAGAACTTTATCGTGTCTGTCGGTATCTTGTTTAGATTTGTCAAAGAACCAGAGGGTACACGGGAGCGTGACTGTATAGAAGAAATTTGATGCGATGCTTATCATGACATCTACAACTCGGGATTCAATAATCTGTTTGCGGATTTCCAATTCGGAGGCGCGAGCATCTGCGGCGGAGTTTGCCATCACAAAACCCGCTTTACCCGTATCGTTCAGCGAGCTCAGAAATAGCTGTATCCAAATATAATTTGCATTATCTACGCGCGGCATGCCGTAAGGGAATCGTGGGTCATCTTTTATTCGTTCCATATCGACTCTATCAACATTAAAGGGTGGATTCGCCATCACAAAATCGAATTTACCCAAAGACTTATGCGGGTCTTGATAGTAGCTATTCGCTTGCCTGATGTCTCCTTCGTGTCCATGCACTGCAAGGTTCATCTTGCAGAGTCTGATAGTCTCATTCACCCGTTCAACACCATGAATGCTAATATGCCCCTGATTACCGTTTTGTGTATGATTCCGAATAAACTCTTCGCTTTGAACGAACATACCACCAGAGCCGCACGCTGGATCAAGGATACGTCCGTGAAATGGTTGGAGTATTTCAACGATGAGTTTAACGAGAGAAGTTGGCGTAAAGAACTCACCGCCTTTTTGCCCTTCACTCATAGCAAAATTGCCCAGGAAGTATTCGTAGACCTTACCAAATGCATCGCCTTCAATATCCATCGGAATTTGTTCCATGATACGTAGAAGTTCTATCAGCGTGCTCTTTTCAAGGCGATTGTAGTTTTTGGGCAAAACCCCTTCTACCTGCTTGTTTGCTGCTTCAATAGCTTTCATTGCATTGGTGATAGCTTGTCCAATGTTATCGCTTTCTGGTAAATTCAGAAGATGCTGGAATCTTGCTTCTTTTGGCAAATAAAAAGCACCGCGTGCTTGGAATTGTGTTTTTTCATCAATTCGTACCCGCGAACCCGACGGTGTTTCAGAATTGAGTTCTTGTTGTACCTGTTTAAATTTATAGTCGGCGTATTTTAAAAAGATAAGTCCTAAGACTGGCGTAGAGTATTCAGAACCTTTGAGACTTGAATTGGCTCTTAATTCATCTGCAGCACTCCATAGTTTGTTTTCGATCTGCGTCATGTTGGTATCCACAATCTTACAATATTCCTGCACTTTTCGTGCTTAATGACAGTTATGATTTGAAGTTACATCCCTCTGTCTTTTTCATCAAGATACATAATAACTAACGTTTCATCATTTACGGTAACATTCTCATCTGCTAACATGAGCGGAACATTTGTAGAAACTTGCTCCAACTGTGAAGTCCATCCCATCAATACCGTACGGATCTGAATTTTGTTAATCGCAAGGGCATTTTCCGGTTTCAACAGATATTGTAATAAACCTTCACGCTGTAATATTTGTGCAAACGCTTTTCGAGTTCCATCAAGTTCTTCGTCAGGAGGGACTTTATTTATTGTTTTACTTGATGTCTCTGATGACCACAAATCACTACTGCCAAGTGTGACTGTTCCTAAGTAGGCTGCTTCTTCACCCGTGATTCTCCATGCGTTCTCAAGTGTTATTTGAGACTGTTGCGTATCTAACGGGAAAAATGTCTCTTTCACATAGGTGCTGGGGAACCACGGTTCTAAAGAGATTTCTTGCAGTTGAAACGGTGAACCTTGAAAGAATTGTGGTGGTTTCGCAACACTTTCATTACTTAAAGGGCGAATAAAAGTGTTTTGCACCAGCGCAATTGACGTTTTCGTGCGCGCAGTAGTCCTAAATGAAATATAACTTTGTAAATGTGCATTTTTCTGTTCTGGGTAGATTGATAATATTGAAAACCGATCTGTCTCTATTTTTTCAGGTAAGACTGCTCGCGCTATACCAATAGCACCAACAGATACAAAGACAAAAATTACCCCTCCGATCCAATAACTGCGAATTCTTTTTTGTGGTGATCGTCTATGTTTCCCAAAATAGAGGAGAAACCCGCCAAAACTGAACAAATATATCGGCAGGACAACAGCCAAAAATTTAATGAGTGGAATCTGTGTAGGCATTTTTGACAAAAACTGCTTATGAATCTTGTCTTCATGTTGCCGAAACGGCGCGTACTTGTCAGCAAATAGTCTTGGTGATTTTCCGTGTGTTTTGAGTAGCCAACGCCAAAAGGTTTCCCCTGCTTTCAAGTCTGAAAATGGTGGTGCGTTGTAATCAAAGGCAAAAGATATAATCTGTCCACTTCCAAAATTTCGTTTCGCAATGTAAATCTGTTCATCTGTACCGAGCAAAGTGTGACATTCGGGGTTCGGTTCAAAATGAATATTTTTAAACGAAGAACTCCCTAAGTCCTCTTTATTAGTGGGAGTATTGAGACCAAATTGTTGTTGTAAGCTAGTCGGCACTTTATTAATTGTCTCTTCACGGACCAATTTGACTGGAAGATATTGCTCAATAAAACTATCCTTCAGGTAACGAAAGTTCGCACCTCCTGGGACGATAAGTGTCCCGCCACGCTGCACCCATTCTAATAGTGCTATCTGCCGTTGTTTAGAAATCCGCCTCTCAGTGAGTGACACCTCGCGAATCACCATCAGATCAACAGCACTGTACCCTATCCATCGCGTTGGCATTGCGTTTGAATTCGGAAGGTATCTGATGTGTGCCTGTGCGTCATCGTCATCCAATTGTTTCTTATCAATAAATTTTTGTAGTTTATCTCCACTCGGTGCTAATACTAACACAAAATAGTCTTTGTTTTCTATCGGTGCCGTTAGTGAGAGTTCTTGTGTAGCAATTGGTTCTGAATAGATAATTTCTTTATCATTTCCTCTTGTTCGCACTACTTGAATGAAAAGTTTTATGGCATTTTGGGGACAGTAGATATAGAGTTTTTTATGTTTAAGATCCGTTTTACTCAGCTGCAACGGAATAGCATAACGGTGAATAGGTTTATCTGAATATAAATTACGAACTTCAACAGCAAGTTCTCCGTTAAAAGTGCTGGGTTCATGCTGGCTTCGAACGGTAACATTCAGAGGTGCCCATTTCCCCGCTTTATATCCATTGTTGAAGCCAAATGTCACATCCTGAATATCTACCGCGCAGAAGGCTGAAGATACCACAAGAAACGATAAGAAAACTGTAACTTTCGTCCCCATTTGCAACTCCAACTCGAGATAGTTTAGTATAAGAAGTAAAACTTCTGTTTTAGATGAGTCGTGCGGGATTTTTTGAGAGTTGTGTTTCCGTTGCTCCATCAAACGCATGGGTGCTGAAAACCCCGTTTCCCAACATAATCATTGATGCGGCACCGCCTGCTGCTTCAATTTGGTCAACTGTGTTTATCACCCGTGCATCGCTCAGCAAACCACTTTCCGCAGAAAATTGTTTGGCGACTGCAAAACATGCGGTAAAGAGTTCAGGATTTGATGGAGTATGTGTAAGTCTTTGCAAAGCAGCTAACGCAGTATCCGCAGCGCGATTGATACGTTTCGTTTGTTCACTGTTTCTAAGTACTTCGCTTGTCTGAATTGGCCCAAAATACCGATAATAGATAGGTTGATCGGGTATCGGCAATTTGTCTGCCACTAAAGGTGCCCCTTCCTTCAACTTGACGAGACATCCGCCGTGGTATTGCGAGCAGACATCACCTAATCCTGTCCGATTTTCAACTTCAGCCACATGCGCGATCATTGCAAGTTCTTCATTTTCTTTTTGTGTCCCTATTAGCTTATTCAATGCGTACGCTGTAGCGAGTGAAGCCGCACCGCTTAACCCGAAGCCACAACCCAGTGGAAGTGGGGACGTAAGATTCACTTTTATGCCTGTTGTGTCTATATTTTGGATGAGCCGATCGACTACAGCGCGGACTGTCGGAAAATTGATGTCCTCTCCGTTGAATAGTACCTGTGTTTGATGATGTTCCGAAACGGAGGTTTGGACACCCTCTGTGATGGTAAAGCCCATGCCGAGAGAATGCATCCGTGCGGGATCGGCGTGCGGAATTATTTTAAAGACACACGAAATGTTGCCAGGGGCAAACGCACTCGCCATATCACTCCTTTTTTTGATAGTAAAATCCATAATTACTTGGACACGACGGTAGGTTCGGTTTTCTAACCGAACCTGTGTAAATACGGCAGAATACGCGTGTGGTATTCTGCATTGGTTAGAAACCGCACCTACCAGGGAGTGTGAAAATATTTTGGATTTCACTATAAGATGAATAACTTTAAACTCCTCTGCGCGCGGACAAAGTGTATCTACGGTAGGATCAGGGTGTATCCCTCCATTGGACACGTCTATAGATATGACTCAAAGGCAGTTCGCAGCGAATTGAAGCCAGTGGTAGTACATCCGCGAGATCCTGAAATTCAATAGTCCTCCACTGCGTACCTAACCGAAAATGGCGTTCAACGTTTACTCTCGTCTTGCGAAACAAGGATGTATTCTTGCAAGGACGCGATCTGCTTATAAGACTCAAATTTCTCCCCTTTGTCATAAGCTGCAGTTGACAGGGAAAGCACCTCTACGACAACAGTTGGGTTGAGGAGCGTATCAAATACATCATCTTCAAAACGGGGTTCATCACAGACAACGGCAACATCCGGATAAAAGTAAGATGTTATCGGGTTTGCCTTTATACGCATCTTGCCGGTGTAGGCCTCACAATCCCGATTCACCAATTGGTTGTAAAGTCCATTAAATGTATTTCCTGTGATAAGATTATGTGCGCGACTTGCCCCGTACATCGCGAGTATCTGTCCGCTGAGATATTCATTTTTGAAGGGGGCTTTGCGTTCCCACGCGAGGTATTCCTCAGGTGTCAGGTGAGTTTGCACTGCAATAGCTGCCATGGTATTCTCCTTAACGGATGGAAAATTTGTGTCCTTGTGGTTTCAGTTGTTGTTACGTAGCATATCCAAAGTCTGTTCTGGTGTCAACGTAGAAAACTGAAAACGAAACATCTTAGGAAACTTGGCCCGTCCTGTTTTTTGCTAAATCCAGATGCAGCTGCTTAACTTTTTAGGACTTAAGCATTTTTCTCGAAGTCCCCTGATAAGGGTTATAGCGGATCCTACAATTAACTTTACTTATGATCTGTAGGAGAGAACTCCGATTCCCGACTATTAGTGGTTTCGTCGCGATTCGGAGATCGCTCGGACAGAATATATGTAAACTTATTTACATAATTTACTATAAAACACCGAAATAGCAACTTTTTAAGTCCAATTTTCCCTTTTCTGCTCAATTTGTGTAAGTCCTGATTAATGATCAAATTCGCCTAAGCACCTTTTCATATTCTCTATGTGGACCAATCCAAATTATGTCGTTTCCATCTATTTCACCTAATGCCCGATAATCAACATTTATTCGAACTGAGTAAATTGGTCGCGTATTGTGGACCTTTTTAAACTGTAAACTCGAATGATTCTGGATCCAATTCTTGTGTTTTCCCTTTTCTATGCTCATCAAGGGCTTTTTGTCCCAACGTAGCCAAAACTTCTTGTGAATTTGCAAAAAGTTTAGACCAGCGTTTTTCGGATGACAGTTCAGTAAGCAACCATTCAGCCAAGATGTTTTGTTCTTCAGGTGAAAGTTTTGACGCTTCTGAAAAGGCACGTTTGAGTTGTTTGGTCATTATTATATTCTCCTTTTATTTTTTTTACACATCTGAATTGATAAACCTAATGACTACATATTTCTTCTATTCCGTCGAGGTTTAGGGTTCCTTGGATTGAAGGCATCTTCACCATAATTTCCATTTCCTATTTTTGCCCTTTGTCCTCTGCCGGTGACTGCACATCTTGTGCCGTCCAAGCGTGGGTCTACGTACCGCTCAAACCATGCGCCCATCTGCCGCCGCATATCGCTTATCAATGCTTTCTGTGACTTGTTATCTATCAGGTTTTTTCGCTCTCCAGGGTCCTTTATTAAGTCGTACAATTCATGTGGCCCGTAAGGATAGCGGTGAACATATTTCCACTCTTGCGTACAGATCATACGGACAGGGCCATATTCATCAAAAACAACGACACGATCTTGGGCATCGTTTGTTTTTCTGGTAAGCGCGGGGACAAAACTTCTGCCAGGTGACATATCGTCGTTGGGATCAGGCAAACCGAGATAATCCAGAAGTGTTGGCATAAAATCGTATTGACTCACCATCGCTTCGCTGACGCGTCCCTCTGGAATTGGACCGGGTTGGCTCATGATAAACGGAACTTTAACCGAATTCTCATACATATTCAGCGGGAACGTGCCGTTGCCTTTGTGCCAAAATCCGTGATGTCCACAGGAATAACCGTTATCACTACTGAAGACAACAAGCGTGTTTTCACGGATGCCTAACTCATCAAGTCGTTCTAAAATCCTACCAACGTTTAGATCAAGTGCTGTTATCGCTGCAAAATAACCTTTCAACGACTCGCGATTGCCCATGTGTTGATTTGTGCCGCGTCCTGCCCACGGGTGCAATGCCTCCTGTGGACATGTTTTGAAGGGACAATCATCGTAAGAAGCAACGATATCTTTTGGGTGTCCGTTAAAAGGCGTATGTGGGGCGTTATAGTTAACGCTAAGATAGAACGGGCCTTCTTTATTTTTCGATATAAAATCTAATGCGTCATCGGTAATCACGTCAGTCAAGTAGCCAGGTTGCCTTTCTACCCGTCCATCTCGAATCATGTTAGCGTTGTTGTATCTGCTTCCACCTAAGGGCATAGCGAACCAGTGGCTAAACCCGTGTTGTGGTGTTAGACTATCGCCGAGATGCCATTTACCACTTAACCCGACAGTGTAGCCATTGTCAGCGAGTACATCGGTATAACAGGTCAGACCTTCAAGATACCGTTCAGCATTGGGAGGCATGCTGCCGTCACGGCAAAAATCGTGTACGCCGTGTGCTGAAGGGATGCGTCCAGTCATCAGACTTGCTCGTGCCGGTGAACATACAGGCGTAGTGCAGAAAAAATTGGGAAAACGTGTACCCTCTGAAGCGAGTTGGTCAATAAAAGGTGTGCGAACTTCGTCGTTACCGCAACACCCTGCTGCCCAAGGACCTTGGTCATCTGTCAAAATAAAAATTACATTTGGCTGGTTCTCCATTTGAGTTCCTCCTGTTTTGTCTGCACCAATAAAGACCGCTGGTGCAAAGGCTGCCGCAACAGTCCCGGTACCTACATTTTTCAAAAAACGCCGGCGCGAAATATTCTTTCTATGTTCATTTTCTTTAGCTGGCATGCCATCTTCCTATGGATACTACGAACCTAATTCATGTGAAAATTTAACCATGACTTACGCAATTTTGACCCCGTATGCCACTCTGTCCAATGGAGCGTGGTAAAAAACAGTGACGTTTTTGTGGCACAACCTAACAGGTTATGCTACAAAAGAACAGCATGCGTAAGTCCTGAATATCTAAACATTTCGGCGAGGTGCAGCGTATCTTGGGTGGAAGGAATCTTCACCGTAATTCCCATCACCAATCTTAGCCGCCTGTCCGCCCCCTGTGACCGAACATCTTGCACCATCTAATTCCGGTACCACATACCGCTCAAACCACGCACCCATCTGTTGTCGCATATCGCTGACAAGTGCGTTGTGTTCCTTTTCATCTATCAGATTATTGCGTTCGCCCGGATCTTTCACCAAGTCATACAGTTCATGCGGACCATAAGCATAACGATGCACATATTTCCACTCTTGCGTGCGGATCATGCGGACAGGACCGTATTCATCAAAAACGACGACCTCATCTTGGGCATCATTCGTTTCTCCATTGAGTGCGGGGACAAAACTTCTACCGGGTGACATATCGTCATTCGGATCGGGTAAACCGAGATAATCCAGAAGTGTCGGCATGAAATCGTATTGACTCACCATCGCTTCGCTGACACGTCCTTCTGGAATCCTGCCGGGTTGGCTAATAACAAAGGGAACTTTGACCGAATTCTCATACATATTCAGTGGGAATGTGCCGTTGCCTTTGTGCCAAAATCCGTGATGTCCACATGAATAACCGTTATCGCTACTGAAAACGACAAGTGTGTTCTCACGGATACCTAACTCGGCAAGTCGTTCTAAAATGCGTCCGACATTTAAGTCAAGTGCCGTTATCGCCGCAAAATAGCCTTTTAACGACTCGCGATTGCCCATGTGCGCTGCAGCACCCTGCACTGCCCACGGATGTAGCGGTTCTTGTGGACAGGTCTTGAACGGGCAATCATCGTAAGAGTCAACAATATCTTGTGGATGCCCTGTAAATGGGGTGTGCGGCGCATTGTAGTTGACGCTGAGATAGAAAGGACCTTCGCTATTCGCGGAAATGAAATCTAATGCATCGTCTGTAATAACATCGGTGAGGTAGCCGGGTTGCTGCTCCACTTGTCCATCCCGAATCATATTTGCATTGTTATATTGGCTACCACCGGTGGGTAACGCGAACCAGTGACTGAACCCGTGCTGTGGTGTCAAACTATCACCGAGGTGCCACTTGCCACTCAAACCGACGGTGTAATTATTTTCAGCAAGAACATCGGTATAGCAGGTTAAGCCTTCAAGGTACCGTGCAGGGTCCGGTGGCATGTTTCCATCGCGAATCCAGTCGTGTACCCCGTGCGCTGAAGGGATGCGTCCGGTCATCAGACTCGCGCGTGCTGGAGAGCAGACAGGACTCGTGCAGAAAAAATTGGGAAAGCGGGTGCCTTCTGCGGCAAGTTGGTCAATAAAAGGTGTGCGAACCTCATCGTTACCGCAACAACCTGCTGCCCAAGGGCCTTGGTCGTCTGTTAGCACAAAAATGACATTTGGCTGTTTTTCCATTTATATTCTCCATTTTAGTTTGTAAATTGATGCTTTGGTCAATATTCTTTTACGTTTATTCATTTGTTGAGTCATTCACTTTTTGCAATTCTTCAAGGAGACGAACGATGTCTCGGTAGCATTTGTCAAATGAATCTGCTTGTCGTGCTTGTTCCATGTCAAAGCGTGCTGCGAGTGCGGGTTGGTCGCGCCTTGCACTATACGTCTTACCTCTTTGCATTCGGTGACGTAACCACTCTTTTGCACCACGGATCTCCTCTGGGTTGTCCGGGGAATCAATGTCGTTTTTCAACTTTAGTGCTTGTGCCCTGCCTTGCGCACCATAACCGATTGTCCGGGGAATCAATGTCGTTTTTCAACCCTCTTTGACCACGAAGAGATTCGGCTGCTGCAAGGAACCATGCCTCAAGTTCACGTTTTGCGAGCACAACAGCGATTGGTAAATTGTCACGGACTTGTGATGCACGATATAATAGTGCCGGACCTAATTGTGCTGGGCAGTCATCATCACTGTCAAGGATAATAAAGATTGCTCCGTTTCCACCAATTCTCTGGACAGCTAATTCAACTTCATGTTCAAGTTGATCTGGTTGAACAACTTGAGTTCTTTTGACACGGATCGGTCTATGTATGTCAATTACCATTTCTGGATAACGTTCCGCTGCAATACGTCGAATCAGGACTGGCACGGCTGCCACTTCGCCTTGTCCTTCAACAATACATCCAATTTTGAGGATCATCTACGCTTTTCCTATGTTCCGTTTTACTTGAATCTTCCCTAAAAATTGAATAGACTGAGTTGTTTTGCTTTTTCGGTAGAAGAGACGAATTCCGGGGCAGGTTCCAATTGATCTCTACGTAATAGATCGCCTACTGTAAACATCTTGTCATGGACCACCGATCTGCATACATCATCCACGGGTGCGATCACTGTATTACCATCATGTACTTCTGCAACGAGAATTGAGTCCACATTAAGGCTCTTTTCATCAAGCAAGTCTGGACTGTGAGTGGTGATGATTACTTGTGTGTTGTAGGCAGCGTTCTGAAATTCATCAAGCAACGCCCCTACCATTGCAGGATGCATCACTATTTCTGGTTCTTCAATTCCTACAAGTGACACATGCTTGTGCGTATCGTGATTTCCCTGAAATAGTGCTACCAGAATTCCCAACAATCGGAGTGTGCCATCAGACATATTGTTTACATGAAATCGCCAAGGGTGTTTGTCTCCTACAACATCCTGTCTGAACACTAACATCTCCTTGTCACCAAACTTTTCTACTTCTACACCACGAACACCAGGTACGATTATTGAAAGGTACTCCTGAATATCCTGCTTCACATCGGGTGGCAATTGAACGAAGACACTTGCAAGGTTGCTTCCATCTCGAATGAGCATGTCACTATGATCAGGCACTTGGAGATCTCGGATTTTATCGGGATTGAGATTGTAAAATCCCATCCGTGAAAATGCATCGTAGACTGGACGAAATTCAGGCAAGCCAGAAGCATTCACCAAATAGAGTCGATCAGACGCAGCAGCGGGTGCAACCTTTACATTTGTATGCGTCACAGTTCCTTTATCAATATGGTAGTATAGATCAGGATGCAGTTTGCACTGTTCTTTTTGAACCTCATAACCGCCTTGTGAACACGTTCCGATTCGGAAAGCGTAATGTCCCGATGAACCGTCAGGCAAAACGAATTCAAACCTAATACTGAAATGGGTTGGATGTCCGCGAGAACGGCACCGGACATCGTTGATACCTCCACGAGCGCGTAAGGCATGGTCAAGCGATGAATTCAACGCATCTGCAACAAGTCGCAGCGCATCAAGAAAGTTACTCTTACCTGAACCGTTGCGACCTACAAGGAACGTCAAAGGCTGCAACTGCACATCACATGCGGCGATGCTCTTATAGTTTTTGAGGATAACTCTTTTGATAAATGTTGAATCTTTCATCTCAGTATTCAATCTCGTTATGCTACAGGGAATCCACTACCGACAAGCGGTTCACCATCTTCCACCTCAATTGTTGGCACAAGGACGTGCCCCGGAGATTGCGCGTTGTTATAGCAAACACCTTGCGCCATAAAGATCATAACAAACGCGCGACGTTGACGGTCAGTGACATTTGGCGGTGTGCCGTGCCAGTTTAGGCAGTGGTGGAACATACACTCGCCTGCTTTTAACTCCACTGGAATGCCATGACTGATGTCCAAACTCCGTCTTTCTGACCACGGGTTCGGGGGTGGTTCGCGACCTTCTTCTTGTGCCTTTGCTATTTCCGCATCAAATGCTGCTTTTGCTTTAACCGAGAACCGTTCATCTTTATGACTTTTCGGCATAACGTGCATACAACCGCTATCCACCGTTGCATCGTCTAAAGCAAGCCAACAACTCACAATGTTCGGCGGACTGAGGGGCCAAAAGAAAAAATCGTGATGAAAACCGAAGTGACCGTTGTCTTGCGGTGGTTTGGAAATAACTTGATCATGCCAGAGTCTGACTTCTGGGGTATCCAATAATGCCCGCGCTGTTCCTGCAATTAAGGGATTATGGATAGCTGCCTCATAACTGGCTTCGCGCTTCCACATGTTGACGAATTGGTGGATTGCACGGGGGTGACCTCTGCCTCTATTGAGCTGCTGCCCTTGACGATCATGTCCGTATTTGAATTCTGGGGATGAATCATCGCCTTCGTTGAGTTCCAATTCGATAATTGTGTCTAACCCGTCGCGCATGGTTTGGACACCATCGCTACCTAAAACCTTCCCGAATTTGAGGTATCCGTTTTCTTGAAAAAAGTCGACTTGTTCTTGTGTTACCATTGTGTTTCTCTCCTTATTGCTGTACATTCCCGTTACATAAGTATATCACATTTTTTGATTTTGCGTAAGATGCAATATTCGCAATTTTTTATTGACATTTCAACGGATTTAGTGTACCCTTTTCATGAAATTCCAACGGGAGTCGTCAATGACTTGAAAACGCGTCTTAAAATTGCTTATAACCCCTAACAGTGTATTGATCTATAGCGCGCTTGTTTAAAAATTCGCGTTTGATTCAGTGTTTATATGGGTTCAGAGGTAATTTTCAAAATTTTGGTTTTAGAAAATGGCTAAATTTGATCATTTTTGATTTTGGTAATTTTAGCCCATAATGTGACTGGGTTCGGAAAGACTTTCCCGTTTGAAGGGAATTGAAGCGCTGAAATCGGAGGGATACAGATGCGATCTAACATAATATCATTGAGTGGCGTGCAGGGGGCAGGCAAGACTACAGTAGCATATCACCTAAGAAAGTTTATACCCGAATCTGTTATTTATGATGGTAAGCGTGAATTTAAAAGATATCTAAACAAACCAGATAAAAAAGGTCCTGTTATCATATCAGAATATGCATCTTCCATACTTTTTCCGCATGCAAACCTAAATGAGGCAAGTAAAAACAGGTTTTTGAAATGCGGTCTCATTGACAGGCGATACTTTCAAAAAGGCAAACACTTTTTTCTGGACTTACAGTCTGAGATAACTCAGCATGAAAGACTGTTAAAACGACACTACGGAAAAGATAAAGAATACATACAGATAATAGGGAAGGAATACGTTTACAGATCCCAATATCTAAGGATGCTGTTAAACAAAGGGTATTTTACAAAGGTCATAAGTGTTGACGAAAAGTCAATCGATAAAATTACGCAAGAAATAATGGAGGTAATAGCATAAAACACACACCGAATCAGGATCTGAAGAATCAATCACACCAATAACAGCCTGCTTGAGTTCTTCAAACTGTGTCTTGTTCAGATGTGCTTCAAATACACTGTATTGGACGCGAATGCCATATCCTTTATGGTGACATTTAGAATTAAAGGGACAGTGTCTGCGTTAGTTTCGGTTTTCTGACCGAACTGCTCATAATGTTCAATTAATTCTAAAGTTTACTATAAATTTCAGTGGTGATATTAGGTAGGTGAATTAAGGTGCTATTCACACAACCCTATTATCTAAATCGGGAACTGATGGTTACCAGCAGTCAATCCACCATCAATGACAAAAACCGCACCTGTTGCAAAACTCGCCTCATCAGATGCAAGGAACAGCGCGGCGTTTGCGATGTCCACGGGTTTTCCGATGCGTCCCAGCGGATACCATGGCGTGATTTCATCTAATATATTTGGGTTGCGTTCAAGCATCGGTTCCCAGACCTCAGTCTGCACGGTGCCGGGGCAAATACAGTTGATACGAATGTTATCTTTACCGTGTGCGACTGCCATAGACCGAGTCAACGCAATTACACCACCCTTTGCAGCAGAATAGGCGTGAATTCCCTGCAACCCAATAAGACCGTTGACAGATGCGATGTTGACAATGCTCCCGCCACCACCTTTTTGCATAATCGGTATCACAGCGTTACTACAGTGACTTGGGCCTTGCAGTGCAACTGATAAGTTTGCTTCCCAGTTGTTGTTTAGGACATCTTTTGTAGAACAGATAGCGTTATTTACCAGGACATCAACTGTTCCGTAGGTGTCCACAGTCCCGTTTATAAGTTTTTCTGCATCTGCAGTATCAGAGACATCGGCATTGACAAAAAGTGCTTCGCCGCCTGCATCGGTGATAGTGGAAACAGTGGCTGTGCCGATGGTATCGTTTACATCATCAACGACAACTTTAGCACCTTCTTCAGCAAACCGAATGGCGATTGCTCTGCCGATACCGCGCCCTGCGCCTGTGACAATGGCTATTTTATCTTTTAACCGCATGATGTGTTTTTCGTATTCTTTTTTGTATTTGTATGGTATAATAAATTGCAGATTGAAGCGAGGACTTATGCAATTAAAATAGATATGACCCAACCAATTTTTAACTACGACGAAGCAAGCGATACACTTTACATCTCTTATGCCCCCGGTGAACAAGCAACAGGTATTGAGTTAACACCCCACATATTGCTCCGGCTCAACAAACAAGAGCGCCGCGCTATTGGGATGACTTTTTTGGAGTATTCTTTGCTTGCTCAAAAAACTGACATGGGACCTCGGAGTTTTCCACTCACAGGTTTATCCGAATTGTCTGACGATCTGCGAGACATTGTTATAGATGTTCTCCAACGTCCCCCTGTCAGTGATGTGCTTTTGCTCTCATCTTACACACCATCAATTTCTGAAACGATTCCGATCATGCTATTGCAAACTGCTTACTAACTATAGTGAACTTGAGAATTAACGAGACATTTTGAAATGTAGGAGGGAACTCCGATTCCCGACTATCAGTGAGTTCCGTCGCGATTCGGAGATCGCTCCTACAGAAAATGTGTATCTTTATTTTTAAAGTGCACTATAAATGAAAATTAAGACAATCTCAGGAATCAGAGAATAGAGAAGGACAGCAGCGGGTGGTTGCTGTTTAGTTCAAGGTATGCTTCAATCATGGCACTGACACCTTATAATCGCTCCTCCAAAAACGCAATCCCAGGCTCCAAATCAATCTCGTGCTCCCCTTGAAAATGATCCAACACTAACCGATCGCGTTTTCCACATGCGGTGTATATCTTTTCAAGATGTTCAAACGCTGCTAAAGCATCAGACTCAATAAAGCATCGGTCATCAGAACCGATTTGTGCCATACACGAACGCGGTGCGATCAGCCCTGCTACGTCTGCAATATCACCCGCTGCGCGTAGCCCAAACATAAATTGGGAGCCACATGTGTTCCCACGCCCACGGTCCCCTAATGCATCTATCAAGGTGCTAAGATAACAGACAATGACAGCCGCCTTAATTCGTCTATCAAAAGCAGAAATATAGGTCGTCATCGTACCGCCAAACGAACATCCCATACAACCTAACCGACCACCATCCACTTCAGGACGAGACAGCAGATAGTCCAAGCACCGTTGCCCATCCGAAATGTTGAGTTGGAGCAGCTGATAACCGAAATATCCGAGTGCGAAATAGGCAGCGTTACACCCATCTCTGCCTGGGCGGCGCACCCATTCATCCCTGTCTTTACGTTCACCGAAGCATCGCCAATCTGGTGCAAGCGTAACAAACCCGCGTTGTGCAAGTTCCACAGCATACTGTTTCTGATAGTCCTCTACTATACCAACTGCCCCATCTTTTCCGACCCCATGCCCATGCGCGCAGAGTACCGCTGGTGCAGGATTGTCAGCACTTGCACTATCCGGTATCAAAATGTATGCTGGAATTGACGAAAAAGCATCGGGATTGAAAATAATCTTTTCACGTGTATATCCATCTTGTTGTATCTGCTCTAAAGTTTCTACTTCTAACGGCACTGGTTCAGGTTTTGGACCTAAGTAACGAGACATGTTACGTCTGAATTTCCTACGCCACTCTTGCCACTCCTCTTTGGTTGTGCCATCAAAGTAAAGCGGTGGTGTTGTTTTCAGAAGATGCTCAACGCTCTGTTCTGCTGTCAAAAATCTCTCTGTTGCCATAAGATGTGTCTCCTATTGTGCTGCGTTTTCATAACGTGCGGGTATTTTAACACGAAAAGGTATTGATGGCAAAGGCAATTTATGTTATAATTACGCATAGTCAGTTATGATAAGATAACGAGAGGAGAAAGCACAATGTCACGTCTCGAAAAAATTCAACAAGAGATTCTCGCACTACCTGAGGCAGAATACAAACAATTGCGACAGTGGTTCAGTGAATTGGATTGGGAAAAATGGGACCAGGAGATTGAAGCAGATTCAAAAGCCGGAAAATTGGATTTTTTGATTGCAGAAGCTCTTGAAGAAAAAGAAAAAGGAACACTCAAGGACCTTTAGGTGCACACAACTACCTCCCGATTCTGGAGATTTTTTCAGCAACTTCCCGAACCAGTGCAAAGGACTGCAAGACAGAATTTCGAACTTCTCAAAGTTAACCCACGACACCCATCTCTACATTTCAAGAAAGTTGGCAACTATTGGTCTGCTCGCGTAGGGCAAGATTATAGAGCACTTGCCATTAAAAACGGAAATGATTTCACTTGGGTTTGGATTGGCAAGCATGATGAATATGAGAGGTTAATTAATTCCTGATTCTACCCTCATGCAAAGAGAAAAAATTAAGAAATAAAACAAATTTCCCTCGCATTTGATAAAGATTCCCTACCAAGGCTGCTTATACGATGGCACATTAACAAAACGTTCCATTCCTACCGCTAACGCAATATGCGTATTCGGCGGCAGGTGAACTTGCAGATACGTACCGTTGACAGAAACGGCGTTCTCACCGTTACCCTCTTTGGCGCGTACAGTTGTAAAATTGTGTTCACCCATCGCTCCCGCTTGGACAATCACATCACGTGCTTCAGTGGCATTTAGATTAACCAATTCCAGTTCAGTCGTGTCGGCAGTCAGTTTAGATACCAACACAGCAACATCCGCTGGCAGCCCAGGACGTTTCTCTTGTGGATCAAAGTGCCGTACCCGTGTCACAAGCAATCCGCCATTATAGTGTGGCAACGGACCACCACATGTGAGTTCAACTAATCCTTCACAAGTAACGGGGTTACGTCTCTGGAAATACGCGTCTCCGTATCCTGCTGGATCTTCTTCATCATTTTCCATGAAGTTGAGTCGTTGTTGAACTTGCGATAGGTTATGATTGAGGATGGATTCTGGATATTCAGGAAAATCCCCTCGCATATATGCCAACCATCCACCATCGCGTCCGCCTTGGTCTTTGGTGTGATGCCATGCGTTGATGTCAAATTTCGATCCTGTCTTTTTAGCAATCTGCACCGCACGACGTTGGTCAGCATCATCCATTGACATTGCCCAAAGGTGTGCCACATCAGATGGATGCATCGGCGCGAATTCAAACCAACCATCAATCTGTAATGTAGTGTCATCCTCGTTTTTTATTGGATACTGCATCCACGGACCTGGCGTATAGTTTGCAATTCCAGGATCACCATACTTCTGCGGCACATAGAGTTGGTCGTTGTGTTCTATACCGTGCTGTATGAGAACATCAATCTGGGAACGCGGGAAGTCCATATAGGATAAATCTCTGTGAAGGAGTGCAGCGTTCTGTCCTGCAACACTCACTGCTTGACCAACGCTATGCCAGCCGTGGGGCCAACTCCAACCATAGCGAGAACCATACCACTTACCATCTATATGTTCACCGATTACGCCCGAAAGCCCAACGTTATCAGGGACGATTCCACCATTTTCTTCTGTGCGGCTAATCCACGCATCAACATATTCCTGAACCCATGCTTCATACTTTTCCTCACCTGTGAACATATAAGCATTGGTAGCAAGAGTCGTTGCTGCGAGATTGCCGACTGCGTCCCCTTTTCCTTGACGTTCATAGACAACCCGTCCCATCAGATCACGCAATTCATCGCTTTCCAGCATCACATCACGACTTGTGCAGCCCGGCACATCAATAAACGGCAAATTGTAACCCATTGAGGGATAAAAAGATTCTCTTTCCAGTATCCAAAATGCGGGTCCCTTACTACCGTTCATTACACACTTGATGATTTTGTGTTCGGGGTCGTAATTCTGCGCATCAGGGTCTTCGTTCATAAAGAATCCTGCGAATCGGACAGCACGTTCAATATTTTTTGTATGTGACGGATCCGCCATGCACAGCATGTAAAACAGATAGTTCCCTTCGCTTTGGTGAAACCAGTCATATCCCGGTTGATATTCCTTATAGACCATTGGATAGTCGTGCCCAGAGCCGTAGCGCGTCATGTCTATCGTGATAGCTTCAAATTCGGTTTGCGCATCTACCAAGAACTGCGCATCTCCACCAAGCATGTAGAAAAGGGGCCAGTTATGGAAACTCTCATAGGCATCGTCTAATCCATCAAAACTTTGAAATTCTGGATGATTCGGCCAGAACAACGTTCCATCTGGACGCGTATATTTCTTCAAAACTTTCGGTGCCGCGTCATTGATTTTGTCAATTAGTTCACGTTCAAGCACTGCCCACTCTGGCGGTGTTTGGATAGAAGTTTGTGCTTCAATTGTTGGAAACATAGTTGATTTCCTCCGTGTTGAATGTTCAGAATTCGGTTTGTTGCAGTATAGCACATTTTTGCATTTTTGTGTCCGTTTTGTTTTATAGAAACAATTTGCGATGTGGTGTGTGTTGTGCTATACTTATGTATGAACTAAGAAATAGAAGACAAAGGACTATAAACTACCTCCTAAATATGATTTTGACGGAGTTTGGATATACGTGTGCAAGCCGATTCAAGACCTTTGAAAATTTATCTTGATACCTGTTGTTTAAGTCGACTTTTTGATCCACTAACCCAAGCGCGGGTTCGTCAAGAAGCCGAGGCTGTCAATCGTATCCTCACTTATTGCTTCAGTGGACATTGGTATTGGATTGCGAGCGACGTTTTATTAAATGAAGTCAACCGGACTCCGGACTTAGAAGAACGCACGCAAATTAAAACTTGGCTAACTTTTGCATACCAGACTGTCCACATTGGAGTAGGCGAAATATCAAGAGGAATCCAACTTGAAGCATTGGGATTTAAGGGGCGAGATGCTTTACATCTCGCCTGTGCTGAAAGTGGCGAAGTGAATTTCTTTCTCACAACCGATGATCGGCTGCTCAGCAGAGCAAAACGTTATCCAAATCGGCTTCACATTCATGTTGAGAATCCTTATACATGGTTACGGGAGACAGAGAATGGACATCTTAGAAATGACAGATCTTGAGATTTATGAACTTGGGACTAAAAAACTTACAGAGCAAATGGGTACGACGTATGCCACACAGTTTCTGCAGAAATGCAAACCACGTGACTATGATTACACCGCTGATCGACATAAATGGCTAGCTGACGACCCGGATATCCTCACGATGGCAAAGCAGATTCAAGAAGAAAAAGCGTTGCAAGCAAAGGAAGAAAGCGTTAAAGCTGAAAGAATTGCCGCGTGGCGAAGCGGTTTATTAGAACTCACCGATCTTGAGATCTATGGACTCGGGTTTAAAGTCCTTGCGGAGAGCCTTGGTGCTTACGGGGTGTTGCGGTTCATCACGCAGCATTTCAAACATCTCAATAGTGATCAACCTATTGACAAACCACAGCAGTTTCAGTCGGATAGCGATGTTAGTAGTGCCATGCAGACGATGAAAGAGAACAAACTGCCGCAAGATTAAATGAAATACGAGCATTCGGAACACTTCAACATTTATCTTACTAATATGAGAAAACTGTGTATTTTGGCAACGAATAACTTGCAATAATCAACGAAGATGTGCTGACGACCCGTGCTATCGAAAAAGACAGCGTTGACCTCATCGTCACATCATCTCCTTACAACGTTGATATAAAATATAACTCAAATGACGGTGCGCGCTCTTATACGGACTATCTTTTTTGGAATCTATGAGAATTTATCTTGATACCTGTTGTTTGAGTCGGCGTTTTGACGATCAGACGCAAACTCGAATTCATCAAGAAACTGAAGCAATCAGACAGATACTTGATTATTTTCAAGATGGACATTGGCTTTGGATATCCAGCGATGTTTTAGTTGATGAAATAGAAAACAATCCTAATGAAACAAAACGGATTCAAATCAAAAGGTGGCTAATTCACGTTGACCAAGATATTTCTGTTGAAACGAGTGAAATTTCAAGAGGCAGACAGTTAGAAACGTTGACGTTTCAAGCAATGGATGCATTGCATCTTGCTTGTGCTGAGAGCGGATCGGCAGATGTTTTGTTAACAACAGACGACAGGTTACTCAATAAGGCGAGAAACGTGCAAACTCAACTTAACATTGAAGTTGATAATCCTCTGGAATGGTTACAGAAGGTAAGAAAAAATGAACATACTTGAAATGACAGATAAAGAACTATATGAACTCGGTCAAAAGGCACTTGCGGATAAACTTGGTGCCGATCAGGCCGAGCGGTTTATTCGGCAATGCAAACCGGGTGAGGGTGACTACTCCGTTGATCGCCATAAATTGTTAGCAAATCAGGGAGATATTGACACAATTGTAGCGCGTATCCGACGGAGAGAAGTGGAGCGAAAAGAGGAAGAACGTAAACGTGCTGAAAGATTCGCTGCGCCTCAAAGCGAAATCCGAAAAATGACGGATATTGAAATTTTTGAAATCGGACTTACAGTTCTTGTTGATAAACTTGGAGTCGCTGGATACTGGGGGTTTTTTCAACAGTGTCAAGAGATTAATAGAGGTTATCCTATTGAATACATTCAAAATAAAGAAGATGCCGAAAAAGAAATTGCACTTTACACGGCAGGCATAACGCTTAATCCGAAAATGGTTGAGAATTATATCAAGCGTGGCAATGCCTATAGTTACATCAGAGAATATGACAAAGCCATCGCAGATTATAGTGAAGCGATAAAACTCAAACCCAATTATGCTGAAGCTTACAGCAACCGCGCAAAGGTGCACGTCAAAAAAGCCGATTTTGAAAGAGCAATTGAAGACTATACCAAGGCAATAGAACTCAATCCGCAAGACGTTGATGCGTATTACACGCGCGGTAAACTTTACGTTGAGGGAAATGAATATGATAAGGCGATCGCTGACTTTAGCTTGGCAATAAAACTTGACCCTGAGCATGCCGATGCATCTGGTTATCGCGCTACTCTTTATGGTGAACGAGGCAAGTATGACAAAGCAATTGAAGGATTCAGTAAGGAAATTGAACTCCGACCCTATGATGCTGAGACTTACGAAGATCGCGGTAGAATTTACGTCAAAATAGGTGAGTATGACAAAGCAATTGCGGACTTTACTGAGGCGATAAAACTTATCCCAGACTTCACGGATGCTTATTTCGAACGCGCTATGACTTATTTGCGAATGGACAATTTGGAGTCCGCAATGCAAGATTTTGACAAGATTTCAGAGTTGAAACAAGAATTTACGTAAATCCATTTCGAGTAAACAATGTAACGAGAAACGTAAAGGAACGTGAGCTCGGTAAAAAGGACATGAAGTTTTTCGTGCCATGAATTTACTCTTACAACCTTGGTAGATAAGATTTCTAATCGCAGCAATTCCCAAAATTGCTTATACAGAACTCACGTCAATATCATTTTTGGAAACTCAATAAGGTAATTTGAACTTTATCATGAGATTGAGAACAATTATATATGGAAAATTCTAATGCAAGGACAATTAAAGTACAATGGGATCGACTGTGTGACTTAATCAAAAAACTGGAGTTAGAAATCGCCCAAACTGATTTTCCTATCCCAACACCTCAAATGTGCAAACTGCTTATTGTTGGTGAAGACCGTCGCTTTTATAAACATTCTGGGGTTGATCTGTTTGCACTTTGTAGAGCACTTTGGAAAACTTTTTTTTGTAGAGTTAGACAGGGTGGTTCAACAATAGCCATGCAGTTTGTCAGGACAGTTACAGGTCGTTATGAAAAAACGTGGCGGAGAAAATTTATTGAGATTTTTTTTGCTGTCCGTTTGACGCGATATATTCCGAAAGATCGATTGCCAATTCTTTACTTATGGGTTGCGTACTACGGTTGGGGAATGAACAATTTTAGGCAGGCTTGCTCAAGGCTGGAAATTAATCCAAAATCAATTAGTGTTTTTGAAGCTGCTAAACTCGTTGCTCGATTGAAATATCCAGAGCCCCGAGAATGTAGTTCTGAACATTTAGGGAAAATTGAGCGTAGAGGTCGTCATTTAATAACGTTAGCCGATAACATGAGTGAAAATCTAAAATCTTATCAGGAGATTCAACAAAATGAAACCTTTTGAAATTGGAATAGCACTCCGAAAATTGCTTGGTCACTATCCCGATCCAGAATTGTTACTCCAAGTAGCACTTGAAGGTGGCAAAGAAGCCCAAGGTGCAATTGCAAGACTATGGTTATCTGAAGGAATACCGTCTATTTTTTGCATTTGTCCGGCCATATATGATTCTCTTCGTTGTTGGATTGCAGAGTGTTTAGAGGTTAAAGCAAAAGAAATTGGTCTGGTAGGAAGTGCTCAGTTGGGCAAATCTCTTGACCCTTGTAAACTCGGTACCCCTTTTATTGATAGGAGGTCGGACCTTGACTTTTTTATTGTTTCAAGTAATTTATTTGCAAAGTTAAAAGAAGATTTTGAATGTTGGTCAGACGACTTTAAGGGTGGACGATTAAGTGCATATAATCGTGAAAGGAGATTTTGGAAAAGTAATTTAAAACGAAGCTCAAACAATATCAATAGAGGGTTTATTGATGCAAATACAATTCCTTCCTTTCCCGAATACCCTACTGCGGAGAAAATACAAAAAATAATGGAACTTTTAATCCTGAGACTGAAAAACACTAAGGATGCTCCAAAACCCCAAAAAGCATCTATTCGATGTTATACATCTTGGGATAGTTTTGTGCAACAGAAATCTCTGAACTTAAGACACTTGGCCGAACAGGTGAGAAAACAATTATAAAAATAGGGTTTACGCAATGAGGTGCATAGTAATCTATTTGTACACCCAATTCACGTTAAAGGAGAAACTTATGGTCTATACATTGACTATCCATCCAGAAATGACGTTCAACGAGATAGCAACAGCAATTGCGGACACAATCCCGCATGAAAAAATTATTACAGCTGCAGAAAGTGTATTAGCAGATAAATCCGAACCTTTTAATCCTCTTAATCGTTCTGGTCCTTGGCGAGCTGCCCTTAACCGCACAGCTGAGGAGCATATTAGGAAAAATGAATTTTTACCTATTAAGACGATTGTAAACATAATGGTAAATCATTATATTGATTATCATAAAGACCTTTGTCCTCGCGCATCTGTTGGTGCTTTATACTATTTTGTAGACGACTGTGAAATATCTAAGAGTTACCCTATGTTAATAAGAGAGGTGTCAGACGTACTTTTCGATAGATACTATACACCTGAGAGTGTCGACGCTATCCGAGGGCAAGCTGCATAAGTCAAGTATCTTTCCGAAACAATTACGCGCACTGAGACGTTTATTAAGAAGTTACGATTTTCTTTTGTTTTTAAGATATATAGACTTTTCCACCCGAACAAAATTGGGGCAATTTCATGTCACCAGACGCTATCCTTGAATGGTTTGATAGAACACCTATTGATAAAGATTGGTCATTCAGCGAATGTAAGCCATCAGATACAGGAAAATGGACTCACGGTTACCATCGCTATCCCGCCAAGTTCATTCCACAACTTGTTGAGAAGTTAATGGATACCTACATAGACAATGATACTGCCAGTGTAAACGATCCGTTTATGGGATGTGGCACAACCATTGTCAGTGCAATATCGCGCGGTTTTCACGCCAGCGGAACGGACATCAATAAAATTGCTTATTTGATGACTGGGGCAAAAGCAAAAGCGATCTGTCCAGACTATCTTAAGAAAAAAGTTAATGATTTTCTGTTACAGATTTGTCCTCCTGAGATAGAGAGTGAATTGTTTAGTAAAAATCAGATAGAGCCTTGTATTCCTGAGAAACACTTAGAAAAGATAAACTACTGGTTTACAGAATCAGCACGAGATGAACTTGGGAAAATTTTAGCCGTAATTCGTAAAGAAAAAGAATCTGTAATCAAGTCTTTTCTTCTTGTTGCATTTAGTCATGTTCTCAAAACATGTTCAATTTGGAGTCTAAGTAGTACTAAGCCTTCGCGCGATTTCAATAAACGGTCCACACTTCCCTATGATGCTATCAAAAGACACCTTCTGAAAATGCTAAAGGGAAATTCTCATTTTTACGATGTTGTACCTTCTCATGTTAAAGACAATCCTGATAGTTACCTAAAAATTCGAATAGGTTGTGCCAAAGAGCAGCCTGTTCCAGATGATAGTGTTGATCTAATTGTAAGTTCAAGTCCGTATGTAACAAGCTATGAGTATGCTGATCTACATCAACTCTCAACGCTTTGGTTAGATTTAGCGGGCGACCTCAAAGAGTATAGAAAAGAGTTTATTGGCACCTCCTATAAGCATTACCAGAATAAGGCATTAAAGAGTCTAATAGCTTCCAAGATTGTTGATGAAATGGAGCAAAAGAATAGAAAAAAAGCAAAGGAGATTGATGCCTTCTATATTGATATGCAGGAGGTTTTTAACGAGAGTTATAGGATTTTAAAACTAGGTGGTAGGTGTTGTTATGTGATTGGGAACACTAAATTACGCGGAGTTGATATTCTTAACGCAGAAGCATTTGCAGACTCCTTGCAGCATTCAGGATTTAAACTTGATCGACTAATTAAACGGGAAATACCTTTGAAAATTCTCCCACAGACAAGGGACGAAAAAACGGGCAGATTTGCAAGTAAGGATAAGGCAGATGCACAAGCATATCCAACGGAGTACATTGTTATCGGATTAAAGGAATAGACAGTTATGAAGTTTGAAGATTTGAAAGATATGTACAGTGAGACACAATTGGTAGAAGGTGAAGAGGCGTACAGATCAGTTTCTGAACTTTTGCGAAATGCGAAAGAACAGCATAAACAGGATTTTTTGAGAGATAGACCTGACGGAGACCATGAACAGAGCTGGCGGGCTTTCAAGGGAAAGAATTTTGAAAAGTTAATCCAACATATTATCACAGAGTCAATTGAAGCACTTGGTATGAGAGTTATAAACGGTAATAAATTAGAGCGGAGCACGAGCCTGTCTTACGAATTGAGCTTAGTTAAGCGAAATTTAGCTATTGATTATGGGGAATTTGGATTACATTTACCCGATGTTGATATTGTGGTTTATAATCCCGAAAACATGAAAGTGATTGCTGTAATTTCCAGCAAAGTCACACTCCGTGAGCGAATTGCCCAGACAGGTTATTGGAAGCTCAAGTTATTAGCGGATAAAACAACAGAACACATCAAGGTTTACTTCATTACTCCAGACGAAGATGGTACCTTGACGACTACATATCTTCCCAAAAAAGGACGTGCCATTGTTGAGATTGACCTTGACGGCACTTATGTACTAACGGAGGCGGATATAGAAGAAAGCGATAAGGTAAAACTATTTGAACATTTCATTGAGGATTTCAAACAACTGATAGAAGACGACCATACTTTTTGAGTTTGTTAAAGGATAATGCTATGGGCAAGTATAGTTTTGAAGATGTTAAGAAATTGTATTATGAAATGGAACAAATTAAAGGCAAGGAAGCCTATAGATACGTTTCCGATGTCCTTGAAATGGCGAAGGAACCTCATAGAAGAGATTTCTTGAAACGTAACCCTAAGGGGAATCATCAACAAAGTTGGAATAATTTTAAAGGAAATTGCTTTGAAAAACTACTTCAGCATATTATCACAAAGTCGGTTGAACCATTTGGGCTAAAAGTAGTTAACGACAAAGAGTTAAAAAAGAAAAGACTGTCGGAACAATTAGTTGCTGTAAAACGAAACTTAGTTATTGATTATGGCAAATATGGGATGCATTTACCAGATGCAGATATAGTTATCTACAATCCCAAGAAATGTAGAGTGATCGCTGTAATTTCATGCAAAACCTCTTTGAGAGAAAGAATTGCTCAAACAGGTTATTGGAAGTTCAAATTTTGGGAAAATGAAATTACAAAACATATCCAGGTATATCTGGTTACCGCTGATACAGATAATACGTTGACAAAAATAGAACCTTTCAAAAAAGCTCGTGCGATTGTTGAAATTGATCTTGACGGTGTTTATGTCTTAACAAAAGAAAACCTTCATGAAAGCGACAAGGTCAAACTTTTTGAGCATTTCATTGAAGATTTTAAGCAATGAATATGATCCTAAAGATTCAATAGATTAAAGGTTTACACCAACCTTTAACATTGTCTATTTTTTAATCAATCTGTCCAAAAAATAGGCAATTTTACCGAACAAACAGCCAAAAACACCCTGTTCCGTTGGCATAAAAATTGCTACACGTGTAAATATACCTCCTTAGGTGAGTCGGAACTGCAATCTCTGAAAAGCGCAATGAGTAACCGATATGATACGCGTTAGGTTAAAATCCCTGATATTTCTCAACCATTTAGAGACGTAGTTTCCGACTCTTTTTTTACCAAAGAGAAACATTCTATATTCAACAGGATGGACGCATTTTCTCTTAAAGTCCCCCTTGATAAGGGGGATTTAGGGGGTTAAATAACAGAAATAGCAGCTTTTTAACCCCCCTACCCCCCTTATCAAGGGGGAATGCGTCTGTCCTGATCGTCAAGAATCCAAGTGCGTGTCTATCTGCTTGAGAACGTTTTCAAAGTCTGCCTCTAATTCCAGGGGGGTGTTAAGGTAGCGGGGTTTCGGTTGATCGTCAACATTATGATAAGCCACCTTGAAATCCGGGAATTTGAGTCCGTTAGCAGTAGAAATCACAATCACCCGATCATCTTTTTGGATCTGTTTGCGTTCAACCATTTTTATAAGTACGGCTAACGCAACACCTGTGTGGGGGCAGTTGAATAGTCCCGTTCTATCCGCTCTGGCAGCTGCGTCAGCCAACTCCTCTTCTGTTGCCTGATCAACAATCCCATCAAACCGCTGTAAGACACGGATCGCACGATGAACAGAAACAGGATTACCAATTTGGATCGCAGTAGCTTGCGTGGATTGTGCGGTAATTGCGCTAAACTCTTTGAACCCTGTTTGAAAACTGCGATAAAGCGGATTGGCGCGTTCCGCTTGCGCGCATGCAATGCGCGGCAGCTTATCTATCATACCAAGCTCCAACATCATCAAAAAACCTAAGCCCAGTGCAAAGACGTTGCCAAGGTTACCGCCCGGTATAATAATCCAATCAGGCACCTCCCAATCAAACTGCTGCACAATTTCAATGCTAATCGTTTTTTGTCCTTCAACGCGAAGGGAGTTGATAGAATTAGCAAGATAAAAATCCTTCCGCGCCGCAAGTTTTTGCACGATTTCCATGCATCCATCAAAATCTGTCTCAAGCGAAAGTGTTAATGCACCATTCGCAATCGGTTGAATAAGTTGCTCGCGCGTCACTTTCTCTTTCGGTAACAGAATGATAGCGGGGATCCCTGCTGCAGAAGCATACGCAGCCAAAGAGGCAGAGGTATCGCCTGTAGAAGCACACATTACAGCACGGATATTGCCAGATTCAGAAATAATCTGCTTTACCATAGAGACAAGCACGGTCATCCCAAGGTCCTTGAATGAACCTGTATGACTGTTTCCACACTGTTTTATCCAAAGATCAGCGAGGCCGAGTTGTTTACCGAAACGTTCTGCCCAAAACAGATTGGTACCACCCTCATACATGGAGATGATGTTTGCATTTTCAATATTCGGGCAAACAAACTCCTTTTTACCCCAAACACCGCTTCCGTAAGGATATTCTGTCCGCATATAACGTTGTTCAAAAAGAGATTTCCAATCTGCTGCGCTGCGTTGTTTCAACACGTCCATGTCATGGCGCACCTCTAACAACCCATTACAATTTCTACAGCGATAGATAATTTCTGTGAGTGGATAGGTGCATCCTTTTTCGCACTCAAACCAGGCATTGTAATTCATGATTCCATATCTTCCTGAATAGCACCGAGATGTTCCATACTGTTTGATGTAGACAAGAGCTGTTCAATCTCTTCAAGAGATGGTAACTCAGACGGGTTTTTCAATCCAAATTGTTGGAGAAAAGTATCGGTAGTCGAAAAAAGCAAGGAGCGGCCTGTCCCCTCTTTTCTGCCCGACACGCAAACGAGATTTTTCTCGACAAGCGCGTTAATCACACTGTCGCTGTTTACACCGCGAATTGCTGATACATCATTGCGTGTAACAGGCTGTTTGTATGCAACAATCGCAAGCGTTTCTAATGCCGATGGTGACAACGTTACACGCACCTGTTGGATATAAAACTTCCGAATCCATTCCGAAAATTCTGGACGGGTACAAATTTGATAACCGTTCGCGATTTCAACCAGATGAAAACTTCGGTTCATCTGTTGATACTCATCACGAAGTTCTGAGAGTACTTTCCGAATTTCTCGAGTATTTATCCCCGGCATTGCGTGCTGAAACTGTTTCACCGAAATCGGTTCGCTCGCAGCAAACAGAATCGCTTCCAATATCGATTTTATATTCTCTTCTGGTGCCACATCTGGATTGCTCATCAGATGTTCAGTTGTAACATTTTCCAAATCCATTTTCCTATACTTTCTATGCAGTAGATGTCGTTCCCTCTCTATCAACGACTTTCACAATATATATACTTTCAAATAAACCTGTTTGTACAGTAACGATCTTTCCTATTCGGATAAGTTCTAAAACAGCGAGAAATGTGACGATCAGATCAATTTTACCTGAAGAGAGTGGAAATAGACTTTCGAAAAGCAATTGGTCTGCCCCATCTAATTGGTCCTCAATAAACGCTATTTTGTCCTCAACGGTAATCGTTTCCTCTTCAACTGTCTCGTACTCCTCATCCGGTTCAACCTGAGCAATCCGGTCATTGATATTCTTAAAGGCAGTGAGTAGGTCAAAAAGTGTAGCTTTTATCTCATAAGTCCGTGTTCCATCTAAATCAGCATGTAACTTTGCGCTTCTGTTGTATATTGAGGTGCGGCGTTCCGCATAAATATCTAAAACTTGTGCTGCTTCTTTGTAACGTTTGTACTCTAAAAGTTGTTGAACAAGTTGCTCTTGGTTACCTATCGGATGCTCAGAATCTGAGACTACTTGCGGCAGAATGCTTTGGGATTTTATATGCAGCAGTGTTGCCGCCATCACCAAAAAATCGGAGACTATATCTAAATCTAACCGCTCCATCAGATTTACATATTCCAAATACCGATCCGTAATTTTAGCAATCTGAATATCGTAAATATCCATCTCTTCTCTCTGAATCAGATGGAGAAGCAGATCAAGTGGGCCCTCAAAACCGTCTAATTTGACAGCGTAAATGGGATGTGTAGAAGGATTAGTAGGTGAAATTTCGGATAACATTTTAGTTTCATTAGAAAGTACGGTCTTTCTTCTATTAACGAACTCCAACGATTTTGGCAATTATATCGCGTATCTCCTGAGTTATTATAGATAAGAATATAAGCGGACTTGGTATCGGTAATATATAAGGTAAAAAAATCAGACCTATCAGAATTGGCATACCAAAAGGAGCGAGTTTTGAAAACTGGCGCGAGGCACTTTCTGGCAACAATCCGTTGACAACACTAAACCCATCTAACGGGAAAAGTGGTAACATGTTAAACACTGCAAGGAACACACTTATGTGAGCAGAAGTTACTAAGAATCTGTAAATTGCCAAATGTGTCTCAGAATTATAGGGTTGAAAATCAAGAGTAAGTTCCAATATTCTAATAATACTGAAAATCGCGAAGGTCAATAGGATATTCATAAATGGACCCGCCGCAGCAATCAACATAATATCACTTCTCGGATTTTTGAGATTATATGGATTAACCGGCACAGGTTTTGCCCAACCAAAGAATCCGACTCTCGCGGAGAGTGCCCCAATCAAAGGTAAAAATAGCGTGCCAATAGGATCAATATGCGCCGCTGGATTTAGGGTCATACGTCCCTGATCGCGCGCTGTCGGATCACCTAACATATTGGCGGATTTGGCATGCCCCCATTCATGAAAGGTCAACAGAATGATGAACTGTGTTATTATAAGGATTGCTTGATATATTCGTTCTGGCGAAAACATGTTTATCTATACTTACCTGAGTATTTTGTCCCACAATCTGTATGAAGTTTAAGTTATTAATTCGGTCCTTTTCGGTCTGCACGAAACACGCGTACCCTGCTGCTGGCGAGATTTCCTAACCTCGCCACATTCCCCAATTTATTTTCTAAACTTCATTTAGATTATATCCTGCGTATTTTTGTATCACAACCTGTTAGGTTGTGTCCCATTTGGACTTCATTCAACTTCACTGACGTATAACAGCTGCCTTAAGTTGCTGAAAGTGTGAATATGCTTCTGATTTAGAGTTAATTTTATTATCCAATTGTGCCGCAAACAGCTCCCACAGTATTGATCCAAAATCTTTCCCCGGTTTCTCACCCCACTGAATCAAGTCATCACCTGTGATAATAGGTTGTATCTTCCGCATAGTGCAAAGGTAATCTCCAATACTTTTACGTTGTACGTCCGATAAATTGGTATCCGAATATCCTAAAACAAGCGCTTCAAGCGAAAAAGGTTTTAGCATTTGGTAAATTTTGCTCGGCGCGGTTGTTTCCGTTAAAGAATCCAAGATAGGCAACAATTGGCGATATGCGGTTATTGGTGTCTGTACTTTATATATAATTTTATTTTCATATACGTAAGTTAATCTGTTTTCGGCATCAACGATGCCCCATTTTCCGTTATGGTCCCAAATAGAAGCATTTTGAGATAGTTTCAAACCAAGTTTTTCAAAAACGAATCGGACAGTTTTTTTTGAAGGAATTTCTTGATTCAACACTTGCGTTGCACTCGCTATGCGGCGGAGTTGATGTTCCAATACAAGTCTAAAACAGAGTGCCTCAATCTGATATATCGGCATGCCATGCAAGTTGCCTATCCCGAACAGCGACATCCATCGCACAATATTCGGCTGAAAATCTTCTTCAGTAATATGCTCTGATGCCCATGAGATTGCTTGTTGTGCCGTTTGAAAATCAGACGAGAAAGTCCGAGAGATTTTCCAGCCCGAAAAGATTGCCTGATATACACCCAATTTCGCAAGTTCTTGCACAATCTGTGGCGCGTTGTTTTCAAGTAAGACTCTGTCAATTTCATTCCGTCCCCGTTCACCGCTAAGGTGCGCTAAAAGTGGGACTGCCTCCTTTATTAACAATATATCAGCATCTGCAATACGAAAATCATAACGTCCTGCATACCTGCAAGCACGAAAGATACGGGTTGGATCGTCTATGAAACTTTTGCTGTGAAGAACGCGAACGGTGCCAGTCTTAAGATCGGCAAGACCATCAGTTTTATCAATAACTTCCCCAAAATTAGCCGCGTCTAACCGCATTGCTAATGCGTTGATAGAAAAATCTCTCCGCTGTAAATCCTCTGTTATCGTGCCACTTTCTACCTTAGGTAACGTTCCAGGTTTTTGATACGTTTCACGCCGGGCAGTGACAAAATCTACTTTTGGTTTAGTCGGATCTGCTGGTATAACGGTTGCTGTGCCAAACTGTTCATGCACCTGCAGGGAACCCTCCCAACGTTTTTGCATCTCTTTTGCAACCCGAAGCGCATCTCCTTCCACTACAATGTCAATATCAAAAGTGGGTCGTTTTAGCAGAAGGTCTCTGACTGATCCACCAACAAGATAGGCATGCTTACCACCGACTTCACCGATTTCGTGTAATATGTCTAAAAGCGATTCGGGGATATCAGGTATCATTTTCTTTTCTGAGGGAGGTTCTTGCGCAAACACTGCTAAAGGATAGCGTCCGTTGCTGCAATTTATACAAACGCGAAAACGCGGGTCGGTGCACCAGAACTTCTTGCCAACTTTAACGGCGCAATTACCACATAGAAGTGTGTCGGCAGTTGACTCAAATTGCACAAATCTTCTACATGCGGAATGCCGGCTCCGAGAAAAACGAGGTGTGCAGGGGGTAAGCCATCATATAACGGAGGATGTCCTTCCACAGCATCAATACTGCATGCATCTGTGCCGATAACCTTAATTCCTTTTTCAACAAGAAATTCAGCTGCATCTTCACTAAAGCCAATCCATTCACGATTAAAGTTGTCTTGATAGACGAATCTATCCATTCCTGTCCGCATAAAGACGATGCTGTCTGGCGGAATCTCTCCGTTTTCTGTTACCCATGCTTCAACATCTTCCGCAGTCACTGCATCATTCGGTTTCTTAATCGCAGAAAAGTCCATTAACACCGCATGCCCAGTCAATTTTTCCTTCGGAATTTCTGCTACAGTAAACCCGTCTGGATACATCAAGCAGGAAGCGTCAATATGTGTGGAGCAGTGACCAGACATATCAACACGGCTTTCAAAGTAACCATCTTTTTCTAATGTTGCCTGGTCATAAATATGTACAGGATCAATCGGTAATTCTCGCGGGCTATTTTCATCAACCACGTAAGACAGATCCAGCACGTTTTGAAAATCAAGATGCATTTTGTTCTCTCATTCTTTTTAGCTATTATAGATATAGTATAGCACATTTCGCATCACAATTCAAGCAGTAAAAACTATGAGTGTGTCCATATTTTGGCATGTGTGTCTGAATCGCGGATTACACGGATGACGCGGATGGGAGGTTGGCAAGATAAGTTCCTTTTCAAGAGATTTAGGCAAACTTTGAATAGGAGTTTAGGAGTCCCAAACATAATAATCCGCGTCTTCCGCGTCATCCGTGTAATCCGAGATTCAGACAACATAAAAAGCAAACCTATTGGATATCTATGGGATATCTATTGTTCACCGCATCGGTTTCCTTCCAAATGCTATGCCAGTATCAGATAAAATATAACGTATGAAAAACACAGAAAAACTTACCCCATCAGAACATGATACGCGTACCGAAGAAGATAACAAGCGCACTATCAATCGACTCCTTAACCTATACGATACAGTGCTGGATGAATGCACCAGCCTCATGCAAGAACCTGAACCCGAGCAGAACCTCACGTGCGCAGAGAAACTTGATCTGCTCAAGAAACTCACCACTGTCGCAGACCCACTCATGCGACGCTGGAATATCACGCATCAAGGATACGACAGCAGCGTGCGCATGGCACAAGACAAGAAAGACAACAGTCCCACGGCACAAGCCAAGCCAGACGACAGTCCCACTCCCACGCCACAAGCCAAACCCGCTGAGCAAAACGAGACAAACAAATTTCACCATGTGAGAGAAATAGAACCCGGTGTGATGGAACTGTGTACTCTATCCCCAGCTGGGGAAGAAGATCAATGCGAAATTGTCAAAGTCCAAGAAATTGAACCCGATGTATTTGAAATAATAGACCCTGATCCAAACGGACCCACAACCCTTCACATCACCCAACGTTACCACCCAGACATGTTAGAGATATTGAAAACAATGATGATCCCGTTCCCAGAGGAAGAAGACGAATCCGAATCGACCGCCTCAGTTGATACGCCAGCTGTCAACCCAAACGCCCCAGATACTTGATGCCAAAGCAATAGTTAGAACTCATCCGCACGAAACACGCGGACCTTGCCCCATTACGAAACACGCGTGTCCTGCTGCTGGCGAGGTTTCCTAACCTCGCCAATGTCCAGGTAATTGTGGATTGGACTATAATACGGTATCATTTTTGAAAGTAGTCTAATACGGTATCATGCAGGATCCCATTCGTTGCTACCAGTGAAGCGGTCTCTTTCGTGATAGCGTTCCCTTGCACGTCTGTCACCGTTCCACCCGCTTCTCGTACAATAACGGTGATCGCCGCGATGTCCCAGATACTAATCGCCGCTTCAATCACAGCATCTACTCTACCAGAAGCGACAAGGTGATACATATAGAAATCGCCAAACCCTCGAGTACGGGACGCATCATTGATAAGGTTGTAAATACCGGGGAAAGTGCCTGTTTCTACAAACCATTTCAGTCCACCGTGGCAGACCATTGCATCTGCAGATTGTGAAACATCGGACACTTTAATCGGTTCACCGTTTAGGAATGCACCTTTGCCTACTTCAGCGTATAGCAGTTCATTTAAAAGCGGAGCATTAGAAACGCCGAGGATAAGTTCTTCATCCTTCATCAGAGCAATCTGTGTACCAAAGATGGGGATTTTCCGAATGTAATTCTTCGTAGCATCAATCGGATCAACAATCCATAGATACGGTGATGTTCCCACTTGTGTACCATATTCTTCACCCAAAAATCCGTGGTCGGGAAATACTTGCGTGATGGTTTCGCGGATCGCTTTTTCCGCTTCGGTATCAGCGCGAGTTACCGGAGTTTCATCATCCTTTAGTTCAACATTCAATGCATCGGTTGTGTAGTATGAAGTGATAATTTCTTCAGCGTTTTTAGCTGCCTCAAGTGCAACATTCAAAAAATGACTTGTCATGGATTCTCCTATTCAAACCTAAGTTGCACCTTGTCCCACAGTCTATTAGATTGTGCCTGTGCGGACGCAAACTGACAGTTTGCTCTACAATATTTCACCAATAACGAACTGCTCACTATTATAGTGAAATCTAAAATTACTTTTACAGTTCTTTAGAGGTTTGATGCGTTTGTAGTCGCGCAATTCATTGCGCCTCTTACATTGAACGGTAGGCGAGGTTTCCTAACCTCGCTGGCGTAGAGTGTAAAAGTAATTCCAAAATCTACTATTAAAAACGGTGTCTGCATGTCTAAAAACTTATACGGAGCAACTTGGGTATAATAGATTTTACAATTTATTTTAATAGATTTTACAATTTAATGATACATTTAAACTTTTGACTTGTCCCCACATCTATGCTATAGTAACATATCCAATAAAGAAATCGGGGTACAAACCCCACGTACAGAAGGAGCCAAGACATACTAATGGCAGATATTATTAAAGGCGCTGTTCTCGGTTATGGAGCAGCATTCAATATGGGTAAAGCACACGCAAATATGATGCAAGGCACAGAAGGCATCACATGTGTGGCTGTGTGCGACATTGACCCAGAGCGGACAAAGGCA
>PYJA01000005.1 GCA_003635185.1 Candidatus Poribacteria bacterium
CAACTATCACATCAAGTGAAAGTTGCATAAAATCTCCTTTTTAGTCGTTTCAATCTCGTAATCGAGAGGCTTCTATTTTCAACATTGAGAAGTCAGCCGAGATGTGCGCGAATCTGACCAGTTTCAATCTCGTAATCGAGAGGCTTCTATTTTCAACCGAGTTTATGGTTTCGGGTAAACCGGTGATTACTTCGGTTTCAATCTCGTAATCGAGAGGCTTCTATTTTCAACCGAGTTTATGGTTTCGGGTAAACCGGTGATTACTTCGGTTTCAATCTCGTAATCGAGAGGCTTCTATTTTCAACTGTACAGAAAGTCCTAACAGCACTGCTTGGTTTTTCATCGTTTCAATCTCGTAATCGAGAGGCTTCTATTTTCAACCGGATAGGTTTTGCGGGTGCGTTCCATTGTCTTTAACGTTTCAATCTCGTAATCGAGAGGCTTCTATTTTCAACTTTGGATGCGGGCTGGAACGTGATCAGCACGATCCAGTTTCAATCTCGTAATCGAGAGGCTTCTATTTTCAACGTCATGTAGTATTGCGGGAGTATGGACACAACGCTGGAGTTTCAATCTCGTAATCGAGAGGCTTCTATTTTCAACTTCGAACCGTGGTGCTTTTGCAGATACTGTTTTACATGGCATGTTTCAATCTCGTAATCGAGAGGCTTCTATTTTCAACGATAAAGTGTTGTAGTAATCATGGACACGCTGCGTTAACCTGTTTCAATCTCGTAATCGAGAGGCTTCTATTTTCAACGTAAGAATTGTTTGTGCTTGCTGTCTGATAACATGAGCTGTTTCAATCTCGTAATCGAGAGGCTTCTATTTTCAACAGGAAGTTATTACCGCGCCGAATACTTACATGCCGGTTTCAATCTCGTAATCGAGAGGCTTCTATTTTCAACTTGCGCTCGCGCCGCGCCTCTCTGCCCAATCTGCGCTTGTTTCAATCTCGTAATCGAGAGGCTTCTATTTTCAACTTTCGCCTTGGTGTGATCGATCTGTATCAGATGCTATCATGTTTCAATCTCGTAATCGAGAGGCTTCTATTTTCAACACGAACCGATCCTGGTACGTCAGTTGACGGAAGCCGTAGTTTCAATCTCGTAATCGAGAGGCTTCTATTTTCAACCCACCGAGACATCCACACCCGGCAACGATGCAACCAGTTTCAATCTCGTAATCGAGAGGCTTCTATTTTCAACGGACAAAGAACCGAAAGAAGCCGATGTCGCATTAGGTTTCAATCTCGTAATCGAGAGGCTTCTATTTTCAACGTTGTTTCCTCCGCACCTGTTATTACGCAATTGCCACAGCAGTTTCAATCTCGTAATCGAGAGGCTTCTATTTTCAACTGCAGGATTAGGTGAAGCGTTGTTGCCGGCTGTTACCAAGTTTCAATCTCGTAATCGAGAGGCTTCTATTTTCAACTACCATATTCCAAATAAGCAAGTATCCTAAATTTTCGTTTCAATCTCGTAATCGAGAGGCTTCTATTTTCAACTTCGCAGCTTTGCGACAACACGTCCATTTGAAATGCGTGTCGTGTTTCAATCTCGTAATCGAGAGGCTTCTATTTTCAACGGTGAAGAAAAACCGCGTGGACAGGATGCGGCGTTAGGTTTCAATCTCGTAATCGAGAGGCTTCTATTTTCAACGATAGATGTGGAGAACTGTGCAGGGATTGACGATTTAGTTTCAATCTCGTAATCGAGAGGCTTCTATTTTCAACGATATTATTGGAATATTTATGATGCTACTAATACAATGGTTTCAATCTCGTAATCGAGAGGCTTCTATTTTCAACTTGCTGTCCGCATATCCCATCGCCTGCATCATCTCTATGTTTCAATCTCGTAATCGAGAGGCTTCTATTTTCAACTACGAACTCAAGCACGTCTATTAGTCTTTCATTGATAGTAGACCCGAAATATCTTGAAATAGCGGTGCCGAAAGAATAGTTGGGTACGTAGATATATGGTAACATTTAGAATTAAAAGGACATTGTGTAGCATAACCTGTTAGGTTGTGTTCCGTTTCTGCACAACCTAACAGGTTATGGGACAGCGTCTGCGTTCGTTTCGGTTTGCTGGTTGAACAGCTCATAATGTTCAATTA
Organism: Candidatus Poribacteria bacterium; assembly: GCA_003635185.1. Lineage (GTDB taxonomy): Bacteria > Poribacteria > WGA-4E > WGA-4E > WGA-3G > MSPOR6. Next base: position 2,122 of record PYJA01000005.1, read on the forward strand.
ATTCTAAAGTTTACTATAGTAAAACTTATAGTTAGGAAACGACACCTACGGACGGGTGTAACCAAGTTCACTTTCCCTGCAGCAACTTCAGACACATGACCTCAAGCGCAAAGATTTTGGTAACGTTTGTTCTTTTGAGTAGTTCCTTCGTCTGAAAAACGGTTTTGATGGCTTGTTGGAGTCGTATTCGAGAGTAGCGTGGGACGAGTGTTTTTAGTTGTTCTAATGCGTTGGTGTGTGTCATCAATTCTATAGGTGCGTCTTGTTGTAAAAAAAGGAGATCGCGATACCATGTTATCAATTCGTCTAAACTGTCCAAGTCTTTTTCAACAAATTGCTCTGCCAATCGGAAGGCGGCTAATGGGTTGGTCTCTTCAAGGATTTCTGGCACTGTCTCACTTTCAGTAATACCTTTTTCAACAAGCGTAATAGCTTTTCCAACAACACCGCGCGAGAGTATCGCGGCAGCGGAAGCTGCCTCTTTATCAATAGAAAATCGATCCATTAATGCTACTGTTAATTCTTCAATCGGCATCGAGTAAAATGGGAGGACCTGGCAGCGTGATCGGATTGTTAACAAAATAGATTCAATGTTTTCCGTCAATAGGATTAAAGTAGATGCAGCGGGGGGTTCTTCAAGTGTTTTGAGTAGTGCATTTGCTGCAGGATTGGTCGGATTACTCATCCTTTCGGTGTTTGCTAAAATGTAGATTTTCCGCGGTCCTTCAAGAGGTTGATAAAAAATTTGTTGTTGCAGTTCACGGATTTGGTCTATCCTAATTTGTGCGCCATCAGGTCGGATTATTTGCAGGTCTGGGTGGTTCCCGCTTTTTATTTTTCGGCAAGCACGGCATTCTCCACAAGGTGCATTATCTTCTGTCCTTTGTTCACAAAGAATTAGATTCGCAAAGTAGAGTGCTACAGTCTCTTTTCCAACGCCCTGTTCTCCTGAGAAAAGATATGCGCCAGCAACACGTTCTGAGGTGACTGCGTTTTGAAGTTGTGTTACGATGTTTTGATGACCGAGTATTGCGTTTTCCATTTTCTCATATAGTGGCATATGCCGAGCTATTTGGATCTCAAGAAGGTTGTGATAACTGAATTCTTTTATTAGATTCTGTCATGATAAGGTTGTGGATAGTATCTGCATCAAGTTGTGCGTCGATTAACTGGACGCGCTGCGGTTCAGCTTCAGCAACTGCTAAATATCCCTCTCTCACTTTTTTGTGAGTGGCAAGGTTTTCATGTTCAAGGCGAGTGAGAGGTTCATCTGAATCCCGTTTGCGTTGCAGTCCGATATCTGGCGGTAGGTCGAGCAGGAAAGTAACGTCTGGTGTTAATCCCCCTGTCGCGATGTGATTGACTTGTTCTATGAGTTTTAGGTCAATCCCTTTGCGATAACCTTGGTAAGCAATAGTTGCATCGCTGAATCGGTCACAGATAACGATCTGTCCTGCATTTAATGCGGGTAGAATTAGTTCGGTGACGTGTTGTGCCCGTGCGGCGGCAATCAACATCAATTCGGTTGTTGCGGACATGGTCGCGGTGGTTAAGAATATATCGCGTATCTGTTCTGAAAGTGGTGTGCCACCCGGTTCGCGTGTAACAAGCACAGTGTCACCGAGCGCATCTGCTAATCGTTGGCTCTGTGTTGTTTTACCAGCACCTTCTACGCCTTCAAGTGTGATGAAAAAGCCTTCGTGTTTCATTGCTTTAATAATATCACGTTATAGACGCAGTATCAAGTGGAATCTCGGACGGATTCCCAGATCCAAAAGGTTCGATGAAATAAAAAGGCTGTTGGTTATTGGGCCGGTTATTCTTACACGCCCTGCTAATAGGAGTGCGTAAAGTTTTTGGCATGTGTGTCTGAATCGCGGATTACACCAAATCAACGGTATGAATGCCGTTTAGGCATTCCCCGGATTACGCGGAAGACGCGGATAGGAGGTTGGCAAGATAAGTTCCTTTTCAAGAGATTTAGGTAAACTTTGAATAGGAGTTTAGGAGTCCCAAACTTAATAATCAGTGAAATCAGTGAAATCTGTGACAATTCGCGATTCAAACAGCAAAATGGGAAACGTCTCAGACAACACACCTTAGCCCAAACTTGCCAAAATATTTACACACTCTACTAATAATTCTTACTTGCTATTTTTTCGTATATCGTTTATTATTAATGAATAGCAGGGACTGAAACCGGTATTTGTATATTATTAAGGAGAACACGATTATGGCAGGGAAACTGAAAGTTGCAGCTGTTGGTTGCGGGGGAGTCGGATTACTACATCAACGAGGATATCTCCAACATCAAGGGGCAGAATTAGTGGCAGTGTGTGATATTGATACTGCCAAAGCGCAAGCCCGTGCTGAAGAACTCGGTATTGCCAAGTGGTATCCGTCCATTAAAGAGATGCTTGCAAATGAAGAATGTGACTTGGTCGACGTAGTGACCGCTGACCATTTACACTTTGAACCTGTGATGGAATGTCTTGATGCTGGAAAACATGTTATTTCTGAAAAACCGCTGTCACTTGATATTGATGAAGCAGAACAGATGGTGGCAAAAGCGGAAGAGAAAGGGGTACACCTCGCAATAGACTATAATCGCCGATTCGCACCCGGTTATGTACAGGCAAGGAAATGGTTTGACGCTGGCGCAATCGGACAGACCTATTACCTGGATATGAAATTGTCCCAAGGAGGCCCCGCCTCTACATGGAAAGGTGAGTATTACCTGCTCTACGAGTTACAAACCCACGCACTTGACCTACTTCGATGGTTCGGCGGTGAAATTGTGGCTGTATGTGCAGAAATGGCAAAGCCGAGACAACATGAGGCACGCGAAGGTGAGGATGCATGCTATACAAGCATGGCAATTTCAGTGCGATATGAAACGGAGATAGTTGCTACCTTGCTGGCGAGTTGGGATAGTGACTTTATTCATCCTATTGAACGGTTGGAAATTTGCGGTGCTGCCGGTGAGATCGTTGTGGATAATGTACTGAGTAAGGCAACTTTGATGAGACGTGATAATCAAGTTGTTGAGGAATACCGTCCCTCTATTTTTCGGATGGAGCAGCTTGCATTTGATGGCACTTTTGCGCTGCGCATGGCTGCCTTGGTAGATGATTTACTTAATGATCGCCTACCCGAACCAACAGGACAAGACGGCTTGCAAGCTATGCGGATTACAGAAGCTATCGTGGAATCATGGAAGGAAAAACGGGAAGTCGCAGTTAAAATCGATTAATACGGAGGAAATCAAATCATGAAACGCCATAAACCCTTTTTGAAAGAGGATCATTCGGCATTACTAAATAGTCCGTTATATTCAATATTGTGCGCTTGTGTCGTCCTGTTTGTTTTCGCGCTTTTGGCAATTAATTGTGGACCAATGCCACCAGGGGAACACTATACTTCTGAAGCGACAACTACCGCCGCTGAAAATACAACTACAATCAAATCAACACAGGACACAGTGAACTTGCCGGAAACTGCTACTGTCAATTTGAAGAAGCAGCCTTACATTACAAATGCGTTTAAACAATTCCCGCGTACTCGCAGCAGAGCGATCCTTTATGACTTTCAACTCAAGATGCGAGAAAGAGGACAGCATAGTGCAATCGTTACCAATTGTTCGTTTGATGTCTTAAAAGCGTTTGTTGCAAAAGGATGGGCTCCCACTGTGTTAATTCAAATACAGGGACGAGCCCCGGTAATCTTGTCGGTGACCCACTACGACAACCAATCGAACGTAGTACATCTTCATAATCCGGCTAATCTCAACAAACGTCAACTGACCTACGAGGAATTTGAAACGTCTTGGGCAAAGAATACGCGTAATCAATGTTTCTTAATCACACCGCAACAACTCACGAAAAAAGACATCCAGAATGTGTTAGGAGAATATTTACCTACAGCATCATTTCAAGAAATTAGCGTCAGAAGTCATTGATACAATAGGTGAATTCCACATTCCAACCATAACTGTCAATTTAGGGATGAATCCGTTGTAACAATGTTTTCTTCAGTCCCGTAGGGACGATATGTTTATAGATATGAGATGTATATCTGTCTTTAGTCCCGTAGGGACGATATGTTTATTTTTTATGTCGTTCCTACGGAACTCAAGAAGGGATGGACGACATTTTTCTATAAACATATCGTCCCTACGGGACTGAAGAAAACATTGCTACAACGGATTTATCCCTTAACTTAGATGAGGAGTGTGCATAAATAATTCTGATTTAAATATGCGTTTAAAGGTAATAGGCACACGCCGTGTGCCGTATATATTCCCAAAGAATGTGTGGCGGACGGCACGCGGAGCGTGCCTGCTACTTTTAAATCAACGCTAAATTGACTTTATGATATATCCTTAAATTGACGCTTATGGTTCGGTTAGGAAACCGCACCTACCACACTTGGGGCTTAACTTTCAGTAAATCTCAATAACGGAAGCTCTTAAAGCTAAATAACCCTATATGAATTTAAGTGGATTTTTGAAGCGAATTCGGTTAGAATGATAATAGTAAAAACTAACGGAGGTATTTTCGGTGGCACACGCACATCCTAACTCTCAAGCACCATTAGTAATTCCAGCCTCAGAAACGGCAGAACGCATGGCACAGGCAGCATCAAATTTTTTAGACGTTTTGCCCTCTACTTTACGCGAAAAAGCATGTCAACCGTTCGATGGAAATGAACGATTTCGATGGCACTACATTCCAATAGAGATGTGGGAACGACAAGGGGTTTCACTTAAAGAACTGAACGCTAATCAGCAAGAATTAGCGTTCGCATTCATGGAAAGCGGTTTAAGTGCAAAAGGATATGAAAAAGCCCGCGCAATCATCAATTTAGAAACTATACTTGGCGAAATTGAGAAAACAGACGGAGAGGCACGACTCTCACGCGATCCTGAGTACTATTTTTTCACTGTATTCGGTGATCCGACAGGAAATGGTGCATGGGGATGGCGTGCCGAAGGACATCATGTATCATTAAACTTTACGGTTGTCAACCGCGAACTAATTTCTCCAAATCCTTTTTTCTTTGGTTCAAACCCAGCAGAGGTGCCAGCAGGTGAGAAAAAAGGATTGCGAGTGCTTTTCGCTGAAGAAGAGTTGGCACGTCAACTGTTAGCAAGTTTAACACCGTACCAAAAAACGCAGGCTGTTATCAATACGGAAGCACCGCCTGACATTCTCACGCGTAATGCTCCTAAAGTAGAGTTTGAAGCAGTCGAGGGATTGGCAGTTGAAACGATGCAAACGCATCAACGCGAACTTCTAATTCAATTAGTGCATGAATATATTGATCGGCTTCCAGATGAGATCGCAGAGATTGAACGTCGGAAACTACGCGAGATCAGTTTTAATGACATCCATTTTGCATGGGCTGGCGGTGAAGAACGGAGGATGCCCCACTATTATAGACTTCACAGTCCATTTTTCTTTGTGGAATATGATAACACACAGAATAATGCCAACCACATCCATTCGGTATGGCGGCACATTGAGGATGATTTCGGCGCAGATATGCTTCGGCTGCACTACCACAAAACAGATCATCACGATCATTAGGTAAATTAGCGCATGAAGAAAGCCGCCAAAGTTGGCGGCTTTCTTACGTAATGAGGTGTTATTTAAATCAATTTACCTATTTTACAGATTTTAAATTACCCCAAGTGGTAGCAAGTTTATCCGCAGGTTCAACAGCCGTTACTGCAGTGCTGGTGAGTACAACAAGTCCTGTCTTTTCGGAATTTTTTCCATGGACAACAGAATGCGGGTACCAACCACCCCACCCTTTTTGCCCAGGAGTGTCTACATCGCCATCATTGACGCAGATGCCTAAACCGACTTCAATACCTTCACTAAACGAGTCAACCCCGAAATTCGCAGGTGTGAATCTAAGTTCGTAGTAGGTTTTCTTAGCACCTTCGTCTCGAGTAATAGCAACGTCTGTCCCTGCCTCAAGACCAGGTTGTCCGTTTGTTCTCTCGTTATGAAGAATGAGGTTTTCTGCATTGCCATCCAATGCAACATTATAGAGAAAGAGTGCTAACCCGCCTGTGCGCTTGCCAGTTGGTTCAAATGCGAGTTGTGCCGCATCACCATTCCATGCTGCGCCGGAATTCTGATGTTCGTCATCAGTAACACTCAGTGCGATATAAGCAGCATCGGGGTTCCAAGCAATCATGAAACAGACTGTTTGGTCATCAGCATTGTTCCATTTCCCACCACCGTGTTCTTCAAAAACTTTAACTGCGCCACCAACACCCTCAAATTCTACGCCGCAAAACGGAGAACCGTCAGTTCCAGTGACAGCATCCATAACCTCACCCCATTCGTCAAGATTACCATCAATGGTAACGTCAATACCGGTAGGGGCATTGTATACATCATGTGTTGGATTGCGCCATTGCGCATCTGCTATATTGATTGTAAATAGAGTTACTGCTGCGAATAGTGCAGCCAAAACAAAAACTGATTTTTTCATCTAAATTTCCTCTCTTTATTAATTGTTTTCCACTTTTTTGGTAGTGGAAGTTTAAATTGTGCAGCAATGTTGCTACAGTTTGGTAATTGAGACAGGGACTTCCTGCCTAAATAGTAAGTAAATGTAGCGATTATAGTAAAACCTATTATTTATGGGACACTTCTGTAGCGCAAACTGTATGAAGATAAAAATAAATTGGGTAATTTGGCGAGGTTAGGAAACCTCGCCAGCAGAGGTGTACACCTGCATTGAACAGAAAATTACCGAATTAATAACTCAATCTTCATTTAGTTTGCGTTCCATGGATGCACAAACTAAAAGTTTGTGCTACAACTTCTGTTGCCCGTTATATTTCCAAAATAGGTTTATCAAAGTGTCCCAATAATTTCAAAGTTCACTATATTTTAATTTAACCGCTACGGTTGCAATGGTTTTAAGATACACCAAAACCTTTATTGAACAGATTTTAGTCTACCCCATGTTGTCGTTAACTTATTTTTCGCTTCAACAGCGAGCGTTTCATCGGTTAGTTTGACGAGACCCGTTTTTTCAGAATGCTTTCCGTGCACAATCACGTGCGGATACCAACCGCTCCAACCTTTTTGTCCATTTTGTCCAGCACCTAAATCGCCATCGTTTACACAGAGGCCGAGTCCAAATTCGTAGCCTTCACTAAACGGCTCTTCCAACCCCAAATCTTCAGGGGTGATTGCAATTTCATAATAAGTTTCTTTTTCGTTCTCGTTTCGGGTTATGGCGAAATCTTCCTCAACAACAAGTCCTGGGGCACCGTTTGTTCTCTCATTATGAATGATGAGATCTGCCGCTAACGCAACGTTATAGAGAAAGATTACTGCCCCTGCATTACGCTTGCCAGTTGGTTCAAATGCCATCTGTAGGCTATCACCATTCCATGCTGCACCACCATTTTGATGTTCGTCATCTGTAACACTTAGTGCGATATAAATTGCATCGGGATCCCAAACGATTGCAAAGCATGTTTCATGATCATCGGCACCGTCCCATGTGCCACCACCGTGTTTTTCAAAAACTTCAACTGCGCCGCCAAGGGCTTCAAATTCAACACCACAGAAGGGGTCACCATTTGTACCTTTGACTGTATCAATGACACCTTCCCATCCTTCTTTGTCGTCAAGTTCGCCATCAATTGTAATGTCAAGGGTTCTTTGAAGCGCGTTGTAAACATCATGTGTTTTGCTACGCCACTGGGCATCCGCTGCCACACTCGTGAGTAGTAGCAATATTGGAATTACAACCATAAACTTTTTCATCTTTTTTCTCCTTATTACTATAGTTTGGACAGTTTTCGTTTGTATTGTTTTTTGGACACCTCATGCAGCATGCCACACGCGCATGCTGCCACCGCTGGTGCTTGGTTACTGGATGCATTTACGTTTCTGGACACCTATCGCACCGCTGGTGCTACCGAAATGGACAATAACATTCTTTTTCTGTGAGTTTCGGACAGTATTGTAACTCAACGAAAATATATCAAACATCAAAGTGGCAGTCCCAGAGGGACGGAATGTGTATAGATCATTTCCAGTCCCACTCCAAGCCCCAGAGGGGCGAAATGTGTTTTAGCACGAGGTTTAAAATAAAAATAAAAAGCATCACGACTCAAAAAACTGTCCAAACTATAGTCCTTATTAGAAGTTAAATCTTTTCTATTTGTAAAACAACTGACTATGCAGTTCACCGTTTTACAAGAAAATTATAGTGAATTTAGTAATTTTCAAGTATATCATATAAATAAGATTTGTTCAAATCAACACCAAAATTAGGGTGTGTAAAATTTTTGGCAAAATAAACCTACTGCTACTGTGGGTCCGTGTTACTTTTCCCACTTAGGTGTTGTCTTTATGTGCTTTATTATTTGAAATATGCCATTCAGTCCCGTAGGGACGATATGTTTATAGAAAACGTGAACACTACCATAATTGAGTTCCGTAGGAACGATATGTGCATAATAAACTCGGACGATAAAGGACAACATATCGTCCCTACCAAATCAACGCTATGAATGCCTTTTGGGCATTCAGCGGGACTAAAGAGAGAGGTTGGTCTCGCTTCTATAAACATATCGTCCCTACGGGACTAAAGAAAACAAAAGTTTGTGCCTCTGTGACAAAAACTTTACACACCCCCAAAATTAACGATCTTCAACGGTTGGGGCAGGTTCTTCGCCACCTAAGCAAAAGATATACCGGTCACTTGAACCGATGTATAGTTTACCGTTTGCGATAGCAGGGGAAGAAAGAAGTTTCAACCCGTACTTAACGTTTTGTGAATCATATTTCCATATAATGCTGCCATCATCAATTGCGAGGCAGTAAATTAGTCCAGCATTCGTTGCTGCGTAAACAGCATCTTGTGTTACAGCAGGTGATGACACAACAACTGCCCCAAGATCGGTTTCCCAATGGAGTTCTCCATCTGTAGCTGTGAGTGTGTAGACAAAACCGTCTCGGGAGCCAAACGTCACAAAGTCATCGTGTACGGTAATAGCTGTAAATACGCCGTCACCTGCCTCATATTCCCATACGATATCCCCGGTGTCGGCGTTGAGAGCGACAGCTTTTCCTTTTGGAATAGACGCACTTTCTGTAAAATTCCCGTTACCTAAACCGAAAAAGACTAAGTTTTCATAGGCACTTGGGCTGCCCCAAACTGGATACGGCATCGGTTTTGACCATATCTCAGCACCTGTTTGTGCGTCCACAGCATAAATTTTATATTGACCATAACCGGTACCGAAGTAAACCTTACCGTCTTTAACTACTGGAGACATGTCCGCATGCACAGCCGGAAAATGCCAAATCTGTTCACCTGCCAGCGCGTCAAGGCAGTAAATACCGTCTGCTCCTGCGGTGAAGTAGAGTCTCCCTTGCGTAATGAATGGTGTAGACTCAACATGGCTTGCAGTTGTAAAACTCCAGATAGGATCGCCAGTCTTTGCATCAAGACATCGAAGTCGGCAACCACTGTCTTCATGAAAACCTTCACCTATGTAAACCCTACCCGCGACAACAGCAGGTGAAGAAACGATAGGTATTTCGGAGTCGTTCCGCCAGACAACTTCCTGCGTATCTGTATCTATACAATAAGTTGCACCGCTAACAGAAAAAACTGCACCTTGGGCAGAACCAATATAGAGACGGTTGCCGACAATAGTGGGTGATGACAAGAATTGAACTGTTTTCGTGCCTTTAGCTTTGAAAACCCAAGAAGGGGTTCCATTTGTTGGACCGGGGACATCATCAACGTGCCCGGTGCGATTTGCATTGCTTCGGAACGTTGGCCATGCCGTGCCTGTTCTCAAATTCTTAGTGCCGTTTTGCTGCTTGTCTATCCCTGTTGCGGTGGGGGTTTGCTCGATTCTCTTCCCAACGAATTGATAGGTTAACACTGCCAATCCAACAAGGACCACCAGACTCAGAACAGAAACAATAACTCTTCGGACAGTGAGAAAGTCGCGCACCTTATAAAAAAACATCTTGGTTGTATCGCGTGCAAATACAAGCGCGGTCAGAACAGCAATACCGACAAAAGCGAGAATCTGTGGAATAATGCTAAGCAGTGCAGTAAGTGGTCCGAGAAGCTGCGGAATAACTGCATGTGCTGTAGCAGTGAAACAGACAAAAACCGATATAAGACTTAAAGTTAGTATCCACGTGTTTTTTTTCATACTTTTAATTACTCCCAGGATTACGCATTTCCTCTTAAAGTCCCCCTGATAAGGGGGTTAGATCGCTGAAATATCATTGAAATAACGCCTTTTTAACCCCCCTACCCCCCTTATCAAGGGGGGAAATGCGTCCGTCCTGATACTTTTAATAACCTCAATACTATTTGGATTTATTTAGAAAATCTACGGCAAAATGCATAAGATTCTCAATCATTCCACGGTTTTGATTGACTTGTTCTTTTCTATTATTGTGGAGGCTCGTGACAAGATACATGCCTTTCCCATATCTCAATTTAGCGACAACAATTTGTTTGCCACTATTGGTTGTTGCGAGGACTTCGTACTTATCATTCCATCCGTTCCAAGAATCGTCAAGTGAAAGTTGCCCTGAACGGATACGGTGCGGTGCTTTAAAGAGATCGCCTGCTTTGGAGGTGGGTTCGAAATCATTCCGGTGATCGCTTTCTACACCTTTGAGTGGCTCAGGTAACCAACCACTACCGCATGGACGGTTCGGATCACTATCCTGTCCAGAAACGATGACAACGCCACCACGTTTGACAAATTCTTTAATCCGTTTTTCTTGGTTGCTGTTGAGCCTGTACCTGCCATCTCTGCCGATTGATCTACAACCGAGCCACAAGATATTTGTCTTGTTGAGGCCCGGTAGATTGCGATCCTCTGTGTGATCATAAGCGATCCAACGATCTTTCACCTTATTGATACCAGAGATAATAGGAATTTCTGCCTGATATGTCTCTGTATTCAAGAGAAGAAGTCGGACAGCATTTTCACCAAGCATCGCGCGTAACTCTTTCTGGAATTCAGGCGTTGAATCTCTTTTTGAAACTTTAAATTGATTGAGTTTTACTTCAAAATGGGTGAATCCCCACCTACCCCAACGGTCTTGTTTCAGGTCTTTTGTGACCATAAGTTGAAACCATTTTCCTCTTGTATGTGCAATACTGTTAATCCGCCCGCCTTTTTGCTCATAACAAACAACAATCGGTTCTCCGACTTTTAGAAAACGTGCGATCTCCTTTCTATGGTCCGCTTCACCTTTATAAATGTCAAAACGAATTTTAATCACGTCAAATTCGCTTTTACCTTTGAGGTTTTGTTCAACCTTAATATCAGCAGTCTTTCGGTTAGTGTTAACTTCCGTAATAGTTCCAAAGACTACGTTTGTACTCTCACTCACAATTTCCGGGATGGTATAAGGGATTGAAATGTAGGCATCCGCGTTCAACTGTGAAAACATAAAGATACTCGCAGCGAACATCCACATTATTTTATGACGTTTATATTTTGTCTTTTGTTTATATATTGATGTTAGTTTTTGCATTGAAGTTACCTCCTGTAAAATTTAGTTTTTGTTATTTTAATTTAAGTTGCCACTTACAAGATTCCGAGATGGCGGACACTGCTTTTTACGAAAAAACAAGGCATTTCCGCTGATTCTTATGTTTTCTGTTATACATCGGGGTTAGAAACCCCTCCTACAAGAGCATTCGCAATAGGTGGCAACTTAGGTTGTTATAGTAAATAACCGGTTTTAGGACTTACACGAATTTAGAATGTTTGCAAAATTGTGTGTACATTCTAATGAACGCGCAAAAAAGCAGAGGAAAGTCCAATTTATTTGAGTTTTACAGCGGTTCCAGTTGCGGTTACCATCAACATACCGTTGCTGGAACCAAGTACCTGATAGTCAATGTCAATACCGAGAACGGCATCGGCACCTTGACGTTGCGCTATTTCTTGCATTTCTTGGATTGCGGTCTCACGTGCATCAGAAAGTTTGCTTTCGTAAGCTTCGGAGCGTCCGCCAATCATATCTGTAATACCAGCGAGAAAATCACGAAAGATATTCGCCCCCATGATTGCCTCACCTGTAACTAATCCGAGGTATTGTCCAATTTGTCTGCCTTCAATCGTATTCGTTGTTGTTGTGATCATTATTGTGATTTCCCTCTTGCAGAAATTTCCCAGACAGATTCTACGATTTTGTTTCGAATGCCGTAATATCTGTCGTGAAGATTAACAGTCGTACAACAGTGTGTGGGTAAAATTTCAAGTTTGTCTCCCGGTTTGAGGTGGACCTCTCCGTTGGAAACCGTCATTTTTCCGTGTTCTTCCGAAAGCCCTGCCATTTCAAGCCCCGACAAAGCGATTGGTTGTGGAATGCCGAACTCCTTTGTAAGCACTTTTAGACCTGTGTCTACTATGATGCGATTTTGTTCTGGACGACTGACGACGGTTGCCAAAACGGACAATGCGTTGTCAAATTTTTCTCCAACCCCTTCAACATTGCGATAGGTAGAATCCATGAAGACATAAGAACCAGCCTGCACCTCTGTCATTTCGGGGATGCTTCCTGTAATGTCAAAAGTCCCTGTGCCTCCGCCGCTCATAATTGAAACTTCTACGCCATGCTTTTTGAGATAATGCTTCGTATCAACTAAGCGTTGCATAGCTTCCCGTGTAGCAGTTTCACGTTCTGAGCGATTCGGTTTTGCGACAGTATGTCCCTCATATCCCATCAACCCTTCAAACTTCAGATTTGGACTCTTACATATCTGCCGTGCCAATTCAAGTGTCGGTTGACCCGGTTCAACACCACATCGATCCATCCCGATGTTAACTTCTACTAAAATTCTGATAGTTACGCCTTTTGTAGATGCTGCATCTGAAATAGCTTGCACATTGTGTGCGTTATCCACCGCAACCATAATCTCAGAATGTTTTGCAAGGTTAATAAGGCGTGCTATCTTATGTGAACCGACAATCTGATTAGCAATTAAGACATCTCTAATGCCAGCATGGATGACTGCCTCCGCTTCCCCTAATTTTGCGCATGTAATGCCGATAGCACCAGCTGCAATCTGTTTATGTGCAATAATTGGTGTTTTATGCGTTTTGAGATGGGGTCTGAGCTCCGCGTTAACATTAGTGAAATAATCCGCCATCTTCCGAATATTAGTTTCCATTTTATCCAGATCAATTAACAGGGCTGGTGTATCTAATTCAGTTTTGTGTTTACCGATATATGAATCGGTGTCTTGCATACGACACCTCTTACAGTTGTTTCACGGGATTTGAAAGTGTTCCGAAACCTTCAACCTCTATCTGGACGATGTCGTTGGGTGCAAGCGGTAAATCATTTGGAACAATAATACCGGTACCTGTAGAAACGACAGTGCCAAAGGGGATCGGGTTATCTCGTATCAAAAACTCAGTGAGTTGCTCAAATTTCCAATTAATTTGAGAGGTGTTTACTTCACCTACATAAATTTCTTTTTCATCACGAAGGATGGTGCATTTCATCTCCAGATTATACGGGGCATCAACTTCAGAAGGGGTAATGAACATTGGTCCGAGCGCACAGCACCCATAATATATTTTTGATTGTGGTAAATATAACGGGTTATCGCGCTCAATATCCCAAGCAGAAACATCGTTACAAAGCGTGTATCCGAGGATTTCACCATCAGCACCGAGAACATAAGCAAGTTCCGGCTCAGCTGCTGTTAAAACAGAGTCACTACGAATACCTATAAAATCGTTCGGTCCGACACAACGAGGTGGTGTCGCCTTGAAAAAGATTTCAGGTCTATCTGCCCGGTAAACACGGCTATAAATATCTTGTTCGCTATCGTCATCGCGCATATCAGCACTTCGTTTGTAGGTGACACCGCATCCCCATACCTCAGGGGCGTCTATTGGAACTAATAGATGTGGTATTTTTTCATTCGGTGCAACGTCCAATTTCTGTAAAGAAAGCCCATTTTCTTCCGCTAAAACTGCCTCAGTATCTTGAAATGCCGTGAATCGCATCGGTGGCGGTGGAGATACCTGTTCTTGTATATCTGCTAAAAGCACACCCAGAGACACTTTTTCTTTATGGGCAAGCTCAAGGATTTCTAATACACCTGGTGATTCCTCACTGGTAACATCAATTACTGTGTGTTCACGAGTAACAATCCCGACTCGCTTACCTAAATTAGGTAAGTGAAATTGGATCAGTTTCATAATTCTCCAAGTATATCCGTGTTTTCTTGAAACGCGATTCTTTCTTTTGTGAGCGCTCTATTATATCAATCAAAAGACTTTTGAAAAAGGTATTTTCGTTATTTTTCAGATGGGACTAAAGCCGTTTTTTCTAAGAAAGTTATAACTTGTTGTGCAGATTCAATTATAGACAGTTCAACCGTGTTGACAACTACCTCTGGTATGTGAGGTGCTTCATAGGGGGCACTGATACCTGTAAATTCTTTAATTTCTCCAGTCCGTGCCTTTTTGTATAGCCCTTTCGGGTCACGTTCTTCGCACACGTCAAGTGGACATTCAACAAAGACTTCAACAAATCTTTTTTCAGCAATAAGTACTCTTGCTTGGTCTCGGTCAGCGCGGTATGGGGAGATGAACGCTGTCATGACGATAGTCCCTGCATCTACGAAAAGTTTCGCCACCTCACCGACGCGGCGAATATTTTCCTCGCGGTCTTCGGGGGAGAACCCTAAATTTTTGTTTAATCCATGTCGGACATTGTCACCATCAAGAACATAAGTATGATGTTTTCGCTCATGTAGTAAGTGTGCCACTGCGTTTGCTAATGTTGATTTTCCTGAACCTGAGAGTCCTGTAAACCATACAACACACCCTTTTTGATTGAGTAGTTGTTCTCTCTCTTGCTTTGTGACAGTTGCTTCATGCCACGTAATATTAGTTGCTTTCTGTTCTGCCAATCGATTCTTCCTCGTGATTTCGTAATAGTAATTGGGGTAAGCAATTTCCCGTCCATACCTTGCAAGGTAATGCACTTGATTCATATTTTGCTGAAAAAACGTACCTACTTTAATAGTATATCAGAAGTAGGTTTCAAGTGCAACCTATTTTGATATGGTATATATTATATGTTATCTCAGTCCTGAATTGCAAAGATTTTTAAGGCATTTTCAAGTCGTCTCATTAATATATTGTAGACAGATTGGGTGAACTGTGATAAGATCAACATTTGACTATTGAAGAATTTTCCTGCTATTAGGCTGCAAGTAAAATTGATATAGTGGTTCTGTCGGAGAAACACAAAATATGCCAGCTAAAGACATTTATCACGAGACTGTGAAGAATGCCCTTGTTAAGGACGGTTGGATTATAACACATGATCCTCTACATTTAAAGTGGGGGACCGATCACCTATATGTGGACCTGGGGGCAGAACAACTTTTAACTGCAGAAAAAGGAAATCGAAAAATCGCAGTTGAAGTCAAAAGTTTCACAAGTCACTCCAATCTTGCAGACCTTGAAAATGCTTTAGGTCAATATATTCTCTATAGAAATATTATTGAAGAACTTGAACCAAATCGGGCATTATATCTTGCTGTCCACGAAGAAGTATTTGCAACCGTTTTTGAGGATTCTTTGGGACAAATGCTAATCCGTAAAAATCATCTGAAATTGGTTGTCTTTAGTAAAACTGAGGAGGAAATTATCAAATGGAACGAATAGAAAAATATCGAGAGATTATATTACAAGTCTTTCGTGAATATACAGAAGTGCCGCCCGCCCACGGCGATTTAACAGATGAAATTATCGTTGATAGAGAATCTGATCGCTATCTGTGGATGACAAGAGGCTATCAGAAACACAAACGGATCCATGCTTGTGTTGTCCGGATCGATATAATAGATGGAAAGTTGTGGATACAACAAGATAATACCGAAGGCATAGCACCTGAGTTAGAGCGGTTTGGTATTCCAAAAGAGCATATTGTCTTAGGGTTTCGCTCACCAGATGTGCGACAATACACGGGGTATGCTGTAGGGTAGGTGTTATTAACACAGGACATTGAAAGCAACAGAAACAACGTAGGAGAAGCCGTTAAATGCCTAATCATATTAAAATAGCGGCATGTCAGTTACTTACAAGCAAAGATGTTGTCGCAAGCACCACAAAAGTGCTTCAGCAGATAGAAGTTTGTGCAGAAATGGAGGTCCAGATAGCTGCATTTCCTGAGGGGTGTCTGTTTGGTTACTGTTGTGGGACAGATTATTGGGAACAGATATCGCCGCAAGTATTTAAAGAAGCGGAAGCAAAGATAGCAGAAGCTGCACGGCGACACAAAATGGCAGTCATTGTCGGTTCTGCGCATCACGATGGCGAGAATTGGCATAACGACTTAGCGATATTTGATCAGCAAGGCAGCCTTCAATACCGTTATGGAAAAACTTTCCTCGCTGGTGAGAAGTGGTGTACGAATAATCAGGGTAAACTGCCGATTGTGCAGTTAGCGGATGTTGCGTGCTGTTTTATCATTTGCCACGATGTGCGCTATCCGGAATTGGTCAAATTGCCGGCTGCGATGGGGGCACAAATCTGTTTTTTCTGCTCCTGTGAATCAGGGTTACTATCAGAATATAAACTCTCTGCCTATCGTGCAATGCCAATTTCGCGTGCAACGGAAAATGGAATTTATCTTGTGATGGCAAACACACCCGCCAACCCAGATGATATAAGAGCGGCCGGGTCGTCACATGGCAACTCCAAAATCGTGCATCCGAACGGTAATGTTCTCAAAGAAGCAGGATTTTTCGGAGATGAAATCGTTTCTACTACAATTGACCTCTCACATGCCACAGGTTCACAGGCGAAACGTACTTACAATGAAAGGACGATACTCAGAGAGTGGTTTCGGGAAGGATGTGAGTTTGTGGAAAAGGTATAGAACCGTAATATGCAGCCAAATATCGCTTGCGTTTTTATGTTGAGATATTTGTGCTAAAGGTGTAGTATTTCTCTAAGTGTTTTAAGCAAGGAGAAGTGTTTTAAGCAAGGAGATTGCAACTATGACTGATGAAGAAAAATTTCGTTTTGATTTATCTGGTTTCCTCGTGCGTCCAGCGATTCTGAGCAAGGACGAAGTGGATGCTATTGTTGATCAACTGGACCGGATTAGACATAACCCTGAATCGTTACCTCCAGAACACCGTGCGGTGCCAGGCGGAGCTTCAAGTATTCTTATTGACCATCCCAAAGTAATTGAAGTTTTGCACCAAATCATTGGCCCCGATATCCGAATGGAAAGCACCTTTTTTGTGTGGCGTGAAAAGGGACAAGAACATGGGGGACTCCACGGCGGTGGCCCCCGACAAGCGGATCCGATATTTGGATATCGTGTGAATAATGGTAGGATACACGCCGGCATGGTCCGCGTTGTCTTTGAGCTTACCGATGTTTCCAAAAATGATGGGGGAACGCATTTTATCGTGGGGAGTCATAAGTCAAACTTCCCGATGCATCCAGATCACATGTCACTGGAAGAAGGTAAACGGAGTCCTTTTTTAGCAACCTATGAATGTCCTGCTGGGAGTGCGATATTTTTTACAGAAAACTTGTGTCATGCGGGGCCCGTGTGGCAACGTGACACTCCACGCATCGCGATTCTAAACGCTTATGCACATCTTGCTACACATTGGCATCGCCTGCGTATTCCACCAGAGGTGTTAAATGGACTTTCAAGAGAAAAGCAGGCATACTTCCGCGAACCGTGGATTGCCGATTTTCGAACAAGTCCTGCTACGCATAACACTATAGAACGTTTTTTGGAAAACGACGAATCACCTATTAACACCAACCATCGTCCGTAGGATATGTGCTTTGTCTTTTCGTTTGGTATCCGCAAAATCCTGCTTTTAGAGGGAGAAGCACCGAATCGGGACAAAAGCAAATATTATACTTTCTAAATTTTTTATAATGATCTTGACGATTTTAATCATATCTGTTAAACTATAGGATATGTAGCATGAGTTTGATAAAAAGAATTATGTGAATAGACATAACGAACAAAAAAATTGCGTTCCCATGCATTTTTAGTGTTCAGACTTGGGATTTTGGGATAATGAAAAACCGGCTAACGAATCCTCATTTAGAGATAAACGTTTCAGATATCTATTGTCTGCGCGGAGATAGGGCAGGCACCCTGCTTGCTGGTTTCGTTTTAACATCCGGTTTTGAATCCCCCCCCCCCCACGTTACATTAAATATAACATATTGCGAAAAAATAACTGTGAAAGTCCTAGCGGTACTGCCGCTTTCGTGCCCGCACGTGCATCTTGGCTCGTGGCGGGTTTTTGTTGTTATATTGAAAAGGACTCTAATGTGTGTCCATCACTATTATGTCTATTATCAAACTTACGTTATATGTAAAATTTGCTAACACTGTTCGGATAACCTGATATTTCAATGCATATCCAATAGGTCATCTGAATTTATAACACACGGCACCCGACATACGGATACTAAGCTTGCCGGGTACCGAAACTAAAGGAGAATTAAAATGATTTTCAAATCTATAAAAGTAATCTGTATCCTCAGCCTTTTACTTACTGCTATGTGGTATGTAAACACAGCTGATGCTAAACTTGACGAAGCAACAATTGCAGGGATGTGGACATTTGAAGAAGGTGAAGGCGAAGAGGTCAAAGACCTCTCTGGTAATGAGAGCGATGGTGCATTTGTCGGTGGCCTCAAATGGGCAAAAGGCAAATTCGGTGGTGGATTGGAGTTTGACGGAGCGGACACCTGGGTTCAGATCGGAACGAAAGGTGATGCTGATTCCTTAGCAGCTTTGGATTTTAAAGAATCCGAAGGGTTCTCAATCCACGCTTGGGTTTATTCTGAAGTAGAACCAGTTGGCAAATGTGTTATATGGAAAGGACTTGGATGCTCAACATGGTCACAATACCTACTTGGAACAGGTGCACATGAAAATGGTGATGGGAGAGTTAACCAAGCTTCATTTCATATCCGTGCCGGGAACGGTGGTGCAAGACAAGAGGTACTCGGAGATGCACTTCCGGCACAAGAGTGGGTTCACCTTGTAGGTGTTTGGGATGGAAAGCAAGCCCATATCTATGTTAACGGTAAATTACAAAACAGTGCAGACGCAGCAGGACCGCCATGGGGATCATCCGAAGCAGTCTATATAGGTGCCGATCCAGGTTGTAATAAACGGTGCCAATGGAACGGCATCATGGATGAAATTGTTATCTTCAACGTTGCACTTTCTGAAAATGAAGTTAAATCCCTTGGTAATGGTATTGAAGGGGCATTAGATGTTGATGCAGCTGGAAAGACAACTACGACATGGGGAGCACTCAAGCGTAATAGAAGTTAAAAGTTTAATGCACGCAATTCAGAAGGCGATTATTCCGATCGCTGGGTACGGAACACGCCTCTTTCCCGTAACGAAAGCGCTTTTTTCAATTATCGCGCAGGACGGTCTCGCGAAACCGATCATTCAACTGATAATTGAGGAAGCGTTAACGGTTGGCGTGGAAGAGGCGTGTTTCGTTTATCAACCGTTGAAATGAAATGTCGCAATTAATTTTCTATTCTTAGGAGGAACATGTTTTGACAAAAGTATATATGAATTACATGCTTATTACATTTGTCATTATCTCACTCAGTTTCGCAATGATAGAGACAGGTGAAGCAAGGTTTGCTGCAAATACAATTCAAGGAATGTGGACCTTTGAAGAAGGCAAAGGTGATACCGTGAAGGATCTTTCAGGAAATGGTAGTGATGGTGTATTTGTTGGAGATGTCAAATGGACAGATGCCAAATTCGGTGGTGGTATAGAGTTCAGCGGCGTTGAGGCACAAAACTATGTTCGTATCGGGCGGGAAGGTGAACCTGCTACTTTGGCAGCCTTGAATTTCAAGGACTCTAAAGGTTTTTCAATCCATGCATGGGTTTTGTCGACTGTACCACCTAACGGAAAATGTGTGATATGGAAAGGGAAAGGATGTTCAAGTTGGTCGCAGTATCTACTTGGAACCGGGGCACATGAAAATCCCGGCGGAAGAATTAACCGAGCTTCGTTTCACTTTCGAACGAGAAGCGCACCCGAGAAATTTGAAGCACTCGGAGAAGAACTTCCCCAAAATGAGTGGGTCCATCTTGTCGGTGTATGGGATGGAGCGAAAATCCATATCTATGTTAACGGTGAACTACAAGGCAGTGCAGATGCAGTAGGACAACCTTGGGATTCTTTTGAAGCGGTTTACATCGGTGCTGATGCCGGTTGTAATGAACCTAAAGGAAGGTGCCATTGGGGCGGTATCATTGATGAAATTGTCATCTTTAACGTTCCACTTTCCGAAGCAGAAGTTAAATCACTCAGCAATGGCATTGAAGGTGTTTTTGCAGTTGATGCTGCAGGAAAAATCACTACCACTTGGGGTAAACTTAAAGATTCCGAATAGGATACTTTGATTGCACACAATTTAATGTTCGTCTAAATATTTCAAACCCCTATAGTGTGATTTCAGATCTAAAACACTATAGTGCTTCGTCAACATATTATTGTCCGTCACGATTCGGAGATCGCTCCTACCGATAGACCGCTTAGGGTAGGCGGGAACTCCGATTCCCGACTACTTTCAAGACCTATCAATTAGCACTTGACTAAGCAATGGTTGTATTGTCGTTGCGGATAAATAATGTGGTGCAAAAACTGAAAAAGTGCTATAATCTCGTGCATGAGTGATTGTCCTTTCAAAGTTATATTTTAGACATTATAACGATTTAAATAAGTTGTAGCATAAACTTCCAGTTTGTGCTACAAAATGTCCAAATAATTATAGTAAAACTTACAATTAATGGGACACTCCTGTACCGCAATCTGCCAGATTGCGGTTTGTGGCACAAACTGGCAGTTTATGCTATGAAGTGCTACCGTTTCTATTGTCCATTATGTTCCATAATAGGTTTATCAAAGTGCCCCAATAATTTCAAAGTTCACTATATATGTTTTACTATATATCCGGTGAGGGATAGAAGCGTCCCAGGTTTATCCTTGATATCTTAAACGATCCTATAGTTTGGACAGTTTTAAGATTTTTAGAGACAAAAAGCAGAAAAGAGGGTATCCTTTTAGAAAAAACATTTTTTGAAAGGATATTCAAAATGGATCCTCTTTCCCACTTAGAAACTATATTATCAGAATATCAACCGGTTTTCAAGTATAATGCGAACTTCAACCATTTTCGCACTTATGTGAAAGGTTTGATAAATACTCCGCATCGTGGCACAATGACACAAATATATCTATCCACACAACCTGAAACAACCTATTGGTCCTTGCCGAAGTTTCTGGGTCGTTCCAAATGGTGTCTTGACGAACTCACATCGGTTTTGACAAGACAAGTTCAAACAACTTTCAGCGAAGGTGTCTATACCTATGATGAAACCAAGTCTATCAATGACGGTGTTTGTCAAGAGGGCACACATTTATTCATAAACACACGCTATAACAAACGGAATAAGAACCAATCCAAGTTCCATCACGGACACGAGTTCGGTGCTATCGGGTGGCTCTGTGAAACGCCGCAAGGGGTGCGTCTGTTTCCGTTGACTGCCCGGGTGATGTGTCCGGGAGACGAACAAGCTAATAGCGGAGAAGTGCTGAAATCCATCTGTGCCAATGTGCCTCCGGGTTTGATCATATTTGATAGAGGTTTTAATAGACGCAAAGTGTTCACAACAATCCTCGCACAAGGACATCACTTGCTCTGTCGCGCAAAGTCAAATGC
>PYJA01000006.1 GCA_003635185.1 Candidatus Poribacteria bacterium
CGCGTGCTTTTTGTGGACACATCAGTTTCACCCAGACGGGGAAAAGTGTCCACTCCGTGGCTGTTTGACATAACAGTCCGAGTGCTCCGAACTGATGACCGAACTGATACTTGGATTGATTACGGGAACGCCTGTAGAAACTGAAGTTTCTAAAAAAGTGTAATCCCCATTGTGTTATGCCTGTCTTGATCGCTTTGGTTTCATCATAAATATAAACCCAGACAGGAAACTCTTGTTGGATGCGTTTTATGAGATGGGCAGCGACCGCATCCGCATCCCATTTGCCACGCGATAAGAACTTGGGAAAAGACCAATATCTTGTCTGTGAACAACTGGATTGATAAAGACTTGTGAGGGTGCCACCCCCTCCATTAGCGATAAGACCGAAAATAAATGCTTGGAAAAGCATAAAGTTTTGTTGGTTGAATAAAGGGCGAAAATCTGATATTATTTGTTCTAAGCAGAGAAGAAGGTTCATTTTATTGTCCTTTCAAAAAAAAAATTTTATTATTATTCTGAAAGGATACCTGCTTTTCTGCTTTTTGTCTCTAAAAATCTTAAAATTGTCCAAACTTTAGTCAGTTGTACAGAAAAGCAAAAAAGTGGAACAGTCCTAATAGAAGATGAAAAAACTATTACATAACGTGAGCTTGAAAAGTTTTCGCCCGCAGCGTTCTTTGTTATTTTTCGCAAAAAACGGCACAATCTAATAGGTTATGCTACAAAAACACTGCTTTTTTACCCAAAAAGTGTTTAGAGCGAACGGACATTTTTATTATCAAACTCACGTTATATTAATATTACATTTCTTAACACTGATAAGAAAAAGATACGTAGTTATTTTAATGCTTAAGGTGTTGACGATGCACTTATATGGTTTGCTATCCAAGATCCAAATCTTGCTGGACTCATCCTTAGCAGCACAATTGATGAAGCTATGTTTATAGGATGGGTAAATTATCGTGACACACAGTAATTGTAGATATTCAGAAATCGGGTTTTCCATTATTTCAAACATTGTCACGATTACAACATTGTCACGACATAAAGTTGTTCCCCTACAAGAAGAGACCTTTGAAAGATGTTAGAAACTTTTAGAGAATTGATTGGTTCTGTCTTACCTATTCTTTCATAGAGATACATATTCATTTATAAGAAATAATCAACGGACATGATCAAAAACCCAAATGTTATTCTCATCTTCGCAGACGACCTCGGGCGCGGCATGTTAAGCTGCTACGGACAACAGCATTTTGAAACACCGAATATTGACCGCCTTGCAAACGAAGGCATGCGATTCAACCACGCCTACGGTTGCGCGTTTTGTGCTCCGTCTCGCGCCAGCATGTTGACGGGGCTCCACGATTGCCATCAAGGCACATGGACATATACCAAAGCAGGCATCTACCAAAGCATAAGTAATGGTGAAATGACACTGAGTGAGATTTCGGAGTTGATTCATACCACCGGATTGCAAGCAGGTGCAGACGATGTTTTCTTAGCAGAAATCGCGGAGGAAGCGGGTTATGCCACAGGACAGATTGGGAAACTTGAATGGGGTTTTGCCACAACAGCAGAACGTATCCGCCGCCATGGATGGCAGTACCATTACGGTTATTATGATCACCAACGTTGTCACGGCTTTTATCCGCCTTTTCTCTTTGAAAATGGGGAATTGACGAACATTCCGGGCAATACACATGCTGACTGCGCGAAACATCCAAACACAGAATCCGCTGAAAATATGGAAATTCGCAGGAATCGTCAGGGAAAGGCGGTGTATTCCCAGGACATTTTCAATGATAAGATTGTAGAGTTCCTTCACGCACATAAGAACAATCCCTTCTTTCTCTATCACCCTTCTCAGTTGCCTCACGGACCGATTTCTATACCTGACATTCATCCTGCAGTGAAACACTCTTCGGAATTGACAACCTATGAGAAAGAATACGCTTCCATGATCCTAAAACTTGATGAGACCGTTGGTATTATCTTGGACGAACTTCAACGACTCGGAATTGATAATCGCACAATGATCGTCTTTTGCTCTGACAACGGGCATGAAGTATATTATCGGCAGGAAGGACGAACTTCTGGTCGGCAGAGGAATTTGGACGGTGAACCGTTTGATGAGATTACAACAAAATTTTATTCGGAGACAGGTGGAGATGTTTTCAACGGAAACGACGGTATGGGGGGATTGAAGTTTTCAAGTTGGGAAGGCGGCACGCGAATCCCTTTCCTTGTCCGTTTCCCTGGAACAATTTCACCCGACCGTGTGTCAAACCACATGCTTGCAAACTACGATTTGATGCCAACCCTTGCCGATCTCATCGGATCAGAACTGCCACAAGCCAAAGATGGCGTTTCATTCTTACCGATTTTGCTGGAACAGCATGAACATCAGCAGAACCATGAGTGGATTGTATACGCCTCGCGGCTCGGTCCTGCGTTGGTAACGTCAGATGGTTGGAAACTACGGTATATCAACAAAACAGATAGTTTCCAACTATATCATCTTCCCCACGATTACCGTGAAGAGAACGACATTTCTGCAGATTATCCAGACCTTGTTTCCCGCCTCAGTGGATGGTTACTAAATGCTTGTGATGGTGATTTTCAGAATGGGATGCCACAAGCACATCTCGCTGCATATCCTGAAACAAACTAACAGACACAAACCTCACACTGGCTGGGTAAGCGGACCGAGGTCAAATCATCCTATCTATTTTCACTCCTTGAATATCAAATCAAGATATGATATAATTGACTTGTTGAAGTGCCTAAATCTTTTTGGAGTCTAACAAAACAGAATGATATAATATGGTTTCTTTTGATTCTGACTTGTCACAACGCGTCATTTTTGGTGAAAACAGTATTGAGAAACTTGCTGAATCCACGGTCGCCCTCGGTGGTAGTCGCGTTCTAATTGTAACTGACCCCGGCATTCAAGAAGCAGGTATCCTCAAACGGGCATATTCTGCACTAAATAGTGAGAATATCCTGCGTTACGTTTTTACAGATGTTGCCCCTAACCCAACGACGAAGCATGTTGAGGCTGCGGTTCAATTTGCAAAAGTCAACGCGCCGATTGATCTTATTATTGGCCTCGGCGGTGGAAGTGCGATGGATTGTGCAAAAGGCACAAATTTTCTGCTAACAAACGGTGGCAAAATGGAGGACTATTGGGGAACAAACAAAGCAACGCAACCGATGCTCCCCTCTATCGGTATTCCGACAACTATTGGCACAGGAAGTGAGGCACAATCGTTTGCATTGATTGCACAGGAAGAAACACATATCAAAATGGCATGTGGTGATAAAAAAGCACAATTCGACACTGTAATTTTAGATCCGACGTTAACAAAAACCTTGCCGAAATCGGTGGCAGCAGCGACCAGTATTGACGCAATAGCACATGCTATAGAGAGCTATGTTTCAACCAAACGTAACGTGATGTCACAAATGTACTCACTTCACGCGTGGAAGTTGTTAGACGCAAACTTCGAATTAGCACTTGATGCCAAAAACCTAAAAGCACGCGGAAAGATGTTATTCGGTGCGTATCTTGCTGGCGTTGCGATAGAAAATTCAATGCTTGGTGCAGCACATGCATGTGCAAATCCGTTGACAGCCAAATACGGTATTACACACGGCATCGCTGTTGCGCTGATGTTACCGCACGTCATTAGATTCAATAAAATGGTCGTAGGTGAATCCTATAACGAACTTTTCTCAGTTGGAAATTTAGCAGATAAAGTAGAAACGTTAATGCAAACGGGCAATTTACCGAACACATTACAAGATTGTTCTGTCCAACATTCTGTGAGATCCACTGATGTCCCTACATTAGCAAAAGAAGCCTCAGTACAGTGGACAGCTCAGTTCAATCCACGTCCTTTGGATATACATGATTTTGTGAGACTATATGAACAAATTTTTTGAAAAATTGAAGACATTACTACATTGGAGTGTCCCAGCTGTTGTTTTAGTTTTTCTGTTACTATTGGGAATGCGCCCTGCTTTTAGCAATTGGGCAAGTTTCAGAGGAAATCCGCAACTTACAGGTGTTGCTGCTTCACAACTTCCCGAAAAACTTGAATTGCTCTGGACATTTAAAGCAGGAGATATGATTGAATCTACTGCTACAATTGTTGATGGGACGGTGTATATGGGCGCATCGGATGGATATCTCTACGCGATTGATGCACAAAGCGGAAAAAGCACTTGGAAATACCATGCGGATGCATCTATTAAATCATCACCTTCTATCTACAACAACGTTATCTACTTCGGTGATGAGGAGGGCATTTTTCATGCAGTAGATATTGCCACTCAGAAAAAGAAATGGCAGTATACCACGGACGGTGAAATTATCTCATCAGCGAACTTTGCTGGTGACCGAGTACTATTCGGTTCGTATGATGGATTTCTCTACTGCCTGAATATAAAAAACGGTGACCTTATATGGAAATTCGAGACAGAAGGATATGTCCACGGCACACCTGCAATTTTCGGAAATTTCGTAATTGTCACAGGATGTGATAGTTATCTAAGAATTATCAATATTGCCGATGGGACACAGACACAACAGGTAAACCTTGGTGCTTATGTTGGCGCGAGTCCTGCGATTTTAGACTCTAACTCACAAACTGATCCTGAAGTTCGCGCGTATTGCGGAACGTACGGTAATGAAGTCCTGGGAGTTGACCTCACATCAGGTGAAATTGCATGGCGATATGAGCATCCAGTACGCAAACTTCCGTTTTTTGCTTCAGCAGCCGTAACAGAACGACTTGTTATCATTGGTGGACGTGATAAGATGGTGCATGCACTTTCGCCCGAAAAAGGGGAACCGCAATGGACTTATACGGCTAAATCCAGAATAGAGTCTTCTCCGGTCATTGTTGGCAAGCGCGTGTTTTTTGGAACAACTCGCGGCGGACTTATTGCGCTTGATATTACCAACGGAAACCAGGTGTGGAAATTTGAAACGGGATCGTCAATCGTTGCTTCTCCCAGTGTCGCTAATGGAAGAATATATATTGGAACAGAGGATGGAGTCCTCTACTGCTTTGGAGAAAAGAAATAATGTCTAAAACAAAACCGGAACCTGCAACAGCAGGAATAGAATCAAAACAGACAACAGTTGGTAGTGTTTTTGTCTCAAACTATCCACCGTATTCTACCTGGAACGAACCAGCAGTTACGGAGGTGCATAGCGCGCTCGGTGAAGCACCTCGCCCAGATGCTACGCTTGGACTTTACCTCCACATTCC
Organism: Candidatus Poribacteria bacterium; assembly: GCA_003635185.1. GTDB lineage: Bacteria > Poribacteria > WGA-4E > WGA-4E > WGA-3G > MSPOR6. The sequence goes on from PYJA01000006.1 coordinate 5,280, forward strand.
TTTTTGCCGCAAACGTTGCAAATTCTGCTATTTTCGCGTTTATACCGATAAGAACAGTTCAGAAATAGATACTTACCTAAACGCTCTGGCGAAAGAGGTGGAACTGTACAGTAAGCAACCTGCAATTGCAGGTAGACCTTTGCGGTTCGTCTATTTCGGTGGTGGGACTCCATCTTATATCAGTGTCAAACATCTGAAAACTTTGGTGGATAGAGTGAAAAAGGTAATGCCATGGGACGCTGCTGAAGAGGTCGCGTTTGAGTGTGAACCCGGCACACTGACACAAAAGAAATTGGAAGCCATTAAAGCAATCGGCGTAACCCGATTGAGTCTCGGTGTTGAGAATTTGAATGACGAAATTCTTGCTGAAAACGGGAGAGCACATCTCTCAAAAGAGGTATACCGTATTGCCCCTTGGATAAAAGAACTGGCATTTGACCAAGTTAACATTGACCTTATTTCAGGTATGATAGGGGAAACATGGGATAGTTGGCGCGAGACTGTTAGTAAGACAATTGAACTTGACCCTGACAGCATTACAGTATATCAACTGGAGTTGCCGTTCAACACCGTCTATTCCAAAGATATTCTTGGCGGCGATGCGTTGCCTGTCGCTGATTGGAAATTGAAACGAGAATGGCATCAATACGCTTTTGAACAATTTGCGAAATCCGGTTATGAAATATCCAGTGCTTACACAGTGCTTAAAAAAGACAAACCGTGTCAATTCGTATATCGTGATGCAGTTTGGCAAGGAAGTGATATGATAGGCACAGGCGTTGCCTCTTTTTCACATCTCAGTGGGATTCACTTTCAGAATGCACCTTCATGGGGAGACTATCTTGAAAATCTTGAAGAAGACAGACTCCCAGTCTATCGCGCACTAAGGCCTACAGAAGCAGAAAAACTGACGCGGGAGATGATACTACAGCTCAAATTAGGAAAAATAAAACCCTCCTATTTTCAAACCAAGTTCAATGCGGATATTCTAACACTTTACGCTGATGCTTACGCAAAACTGCAAAATGATGGGATGTTGCGTGTTAACGGAGAATCAGATGAAATCCAGTTGACACAACGCGGATTGCTCCAGGTAGATAGTCTCCTGCCAGCGTTCTATGCCCCTGAATACCAGAATACGCGGTATACCTAAGCAATTATATTTTTTATCATGGAAGGAGTGAAAACATGAATACAAAACTGATCGAATGCAATCCGTCAATTATGATGGGTAAACCTGTTATTGCTGGCACCCGTATACCGGTTGAATTAATATTGGAAAAATTTGCCGGAGGTGAAACAATTGAACAATTGCTTGAATCTTATCCTCGTCTGACTCATGAGAGCATACTCGCAGCATTTCATTTTGCATCTCAGGCACTCAGTCCTACCAGTTAATCTCAATAAGCATGTATACAAAAAAACAATTACACCGCCTCCGCGAAATGCTCGTCCCAATATTAGAGACAAATGCATTCTATAAGCAAAAACTTACCGAAGCGGGGATTACACATCCAAACGACATTCAAACATTATCAGATTATCAGCAACTGCCCTTTACTACAAAGGATGAACTCAGTGCTGATCAGGTATCCCATCCACCTTACGGCACAAATCTCACCTTTCCATTAGATCAATATACCTGTATACATCAAACTTCAGGCACAACAGGTGCCCCGCTGCGGTGGTTAGACACACGAGAATCATGGGACTGGTGGGGAAAATGCTGGAGAGATATTTATAACGCTGCAAGGGTTACATCGTCAGATCGACTCATGATGGCATTTTCGTTCGGTCCGTTTATCGGATTCTGGAGTGCTTATCACGGCGCACAGCAGCTCGGTGCACTCACCATTGCAAATGGTGGTATGACATCTGATCAACGGATACGCGCTATCCTCAGCAACGATGTGACAGTGGTGATATGTACACCGACTTATGCGTTGCGACTTGCTGAAGTTGCAGCACAAGAGGGTGTTAACCTCAGCACAGATTCTAAAGTTAGAGTAACAATCCACGCGGGCGAACCTGGTGCGAGTCTACCTGCTACCAAGCAACGTATTGAGGATAGCTGGGGAGCACGTGCCTACGACCATGCCGGTGCTACTGAAGTTGGCGCATGGGGTGTGATGTGCCAATCACAAGCAGGGGTTCACCTCAACGAAGACGAATTTATCTGTGAAGTGCTTGATACAAAAACAGGTAATCCATCAGATGAAGGGGAATTAGTCATCACAAATTTAGGTCGGATTGGGATGCCCGTGATTCGCTATCGTACAGGTGACTATGTGAAACTTAAACCTACACCGTGCGAATGTGGTAGCCAACATCGTATCCTTGATAGTGGTGTCATCGGACGCATAGACAACGCTATAATCATACGCGGTTTAAACGTTTATCCTGCTACGATTGAGAATATCATCCTAAAGTTTCCCGATGTGAACGAATTTGCTGTTCGTGCTTACCGAACAGAAACGCTTGATGAACTTGAAATTCAGATTGAATCTACAAATCCTACTGATACCGCTTCTGCTGTTGGGGATGCTATTCGAAATGCGTTAGGTTTACGTACAATTGTAAAAACCGTACCAATTGGAACTTTGCCAAGATATGAGCTCAAATCAAAGCGATTTACTGATGAGCGTTCACTGTAGATGAACAAGCATTTTCCTTGACAATTCAATCTTTGGGAGGTTATAATTGTTGCACAACGAAACAGAACACCGCGTCTACATTGAAACGACAATTCCAAGTTTCTATTATACATTGCGTAAGGATCTTGAATCCCGCGCAATGCAGAGTTGGACCCGGAAATGGTGGGCCCAATACGCTGATCAATTTACCCTCGTTTCAAGTTTAACGGTTATTGAGGAACTCAGGGACGGAAGAGGCGAAAAAACACAAGCTCGGATTGACTTAGTGGAAAACCTGGAGATGTTATCAATCTCTCCAAGAATTCGCCACATTACACAAACCTATATTGATAAGTTAATAATGCCTCAAGATCCTTTTGGAGATGCACTTCATTTGGCAATTGCCTCGTTTCATAATGTAGATGCTCTTCTAACGTGGAATTACAAACATATTGCAAACCTTAACAAAATTTATCGCATCCGGCAGATAAACCAAGAACTTGGCTTACCAACGCCGGAATTGGCGACACCCCTCAATTATTTAGGAGTTGACGACTAAAATGGCAGACTATGAAATTGATGAAATTCGCAGAATTCGACAAGAAATATCTGCTCGGTTTGATCATGATGTTGACAAATTGATCGCTCACTATCAAGCATTAGAGAAAGAATACCGGAAGTCTGGCAAATACAAATTTGTGGATCCACCATCTGAAGATCCAAAACCCATCAAAACGACAGACGAAAAAGCGGCGGATTAACTATTGAATTTCTATTTCAGAATACAGTGAGAAAACAAGAGATAAACTTTCCCTATTGAAAGCGTTCTATGAACACTTACCAAAACTACGACACCATCGTTATCGGCGGCGGCCCCGCAGGCAGCACAGCTGCTACACTTATTGCACAGCAAGGTTACCGTGTTCTACTCTTGGAACGAGACGCAGAACCAACTTTCAAAATAGGTGAGTCGTTGATTCCAGCTACATACTGGACTTTCAAACGACTCGGCATGCTTGATAAACTAAGAGCGAGTCATTTTCCACAGAAGTTCAGTGTGCAGTTTTTCACGCGTACAGGTAAAGCCACCAACCCGTTCTATTTCTTTGAAACCAATCCGCATGAAAGTGCGGTCACATGGCAGGTCCTGCGTAGCGAGTTTGACCAGATGCTTCTGGACAACGCAGCAGAAAATGGCGTTGAGGTGCGTAGAGGGATCAGTGTTCGCAAAGTGCTTTTTGAAGGGGATAAGGCAATCGGTGTTGTGGCACAAGAAAAAACTTCCCCAGATAAAAATAATAATCTTGAAACAATACACGGAACGGTTATTGTAGATTCAACCGGTCAACGTTCTCTCATCGGAAGGCAGTTAGATCTCAATACCATAGAGCCGAACCTCAAAAAAGCATCCCTTTTTACACACTATGAAGGTGGACATCGCGACAAAGGAATTGACGAAGGTGCTACGCTTATTCTGCATACCGAAGATAAAGACTCTTGGTTCTGGTCAATTCCGCTGCCGTCCAATTGTACAAGTATTGGGGTTGTTGGTGAGTTAGACTACCTTCTCCAAAATCGCCGAGAACCCGACGGTAAACTTAACGCACAGAGAATCTTTGACGAAGAACTGGAGAAATGTCAACCTTTGAAGCAACGGCTTGAAGGTGCTAAACAACTTTTTCCTATCCAAACAACCAAAGATTTCTCATATCGTGCCAGCCGTATCGCAGGGCGGAATTGGGTTTTGATAGGCGATGCGTTTGGCTTCTTAGACCCTGTGTATTCAACAGGTCTGTTTTTAGCACTCAAATCTGGTGAAATGGCAGCAGATGCAATTATTGAAGCGTTCCGAGAGAGTGATTTTTCCGAAATGCAATTAGGAAGTTTCGGGCAAACGTTTGTTGACGGTATGGAAGCATTTCGAAAACTTGTCTACGCTTTTTACACAAAGGAATTTAGTTTCGCGCGGTTTCTGTCAGAATATCCTGAACATCTTGGCGGTATCGTTGACATTTTAAGCGGAGATGTTTATAGACGGGATGTAACGCACATCTTTCCAGACATGTCAAAGATGTGTTATTTTCCGCCTGAGGTCCCGCTTGCGCATTCGGCATAAGAAATCTTGCATTTGAAAGAAAATATTTTGTAAGTTCGGTTAGTAATATATGTAGCAAATCTATTACAATGGTTTAGCCTTAAACTAATATATAGGAGTACATTAATGAAGTTTTTCACATCGTATTTATCCATTTTCTGTTTTATCTTTGCCTTGAGTTTCGGTGTAGGTTGCGATAGCACTTCAAAACGTCGCCATGTCAGCATTGGCACCGCTCCAATAGGTGGCGCTTTTGCTCCTGTTGGGAACGCAATAGCTGATGTTGTTGGGCGTAACATTTCAGAAAAAAACTGGGAAGTCGCTGCCACAAGCACAAAAGGCACACAAGAAAATATTCGCTTACTTGTCAGTAAAGATGGCGAAATAGAATTCGCTCTCGCTAATGCCGCAATCTCTTACTTTGCAGTCCGTGGGGAAGGTGCATGGAAAACCAAGCATCCTATCGCTTCAGTAATGACACTTGCGCCGAATGTTGGCATATTTGTCACACCGAAATCCACAAGTATCCGTTCCATCGCTGATTTAAAAGGGAAGCGTGTGGTAGTCGGCCCTGCGGGAGCAGGTTTTGAGTACTTCCTAAGACCAATTTTAGAGGCGCACGGTGTTACTTATGACGATTTTAGTGACCTTAACGATACATATAGTGGTGCCGTAGATCTGTTAGCCAACGGTTCGGCTGAAGCTGCGTTTATGGGTGGTGCGATTCCAACACCAGCGGTTAAACAAGCCACAGCGACCCAAGACATAATTTTTATTCCGTTCGACGAAACCGCCAAACACTCTCTTGTTGAACAGTACCCCTTCTTTCATCCTATAACTATTCCTGCAGCTGCTTATGAAAATGTACTAACAGAACCGTTTGAAACCATGAATGTCGGTTCAATGCATATTATCACTGCAGAGAATGCAGATGAAGATATGGTTTATAATTTTGCAAAGACCTTGTATGAACATCGTGCTGAAGTTGTTAAGGCACATCCAGCTGGTAAAGCTATCAATGAGAAAAATGCTGCTAAAGACGTAGGAACGCCTTTCCATCCAGGTGCGATTCGTTTCTATAAAGAAATCGGTATTTGGCCCGAATAAAAATGCAGCAAAATAGGGAAATTGACAATTTTTTCGATTATGTGTTATATTGTACATAACATAATTTGTGCTGTCATTGATTCGGAACCAATTTTGGCCTACAATCTGCTGACTGTAGCAAAACAGTAATTGAATGGAGGTTGAAAACTCAATTAACCACAAACGTTATTATGAATAACCAGGAAGGACAGAGACTCGTCCCGAGTATAGCAGAACAACTCATCATAGAACTATTCGCGGGACAGACAGCACAAATACAGGAAATCAAAAGAAAAGTTGAAGAAGCGCATGCAGAGCGAGGTGGACTGCCATCAACGGCGAGAACTCACCATCCAGTTACTTTAGCACTATCAAAAATGAAGCGGTCCGGACTTGCCAAGAATTCACAACTTGGAGTTTGGTCAATTCCTGTCCGGACACTTGATGCTTTTATAAAATGGGCAAATAATTTTAAGGAAGGTGAATTTGTATTTAGAGGCGTTCCAAATGAAGCATATAAAATACAGGCATCTGCTTATCGTCGTCCGGCAGAAAACGAAAGAGATTTTGAGAAGTTTCTCCATATAAATAAAGATTTAATAAGAGCCGCAAAACAACGAGGTTACGACAAGAAAGATGGAACGGAATGGAACGAATTGGATATCCTTGCGGAACTTCAGCATTATGGATCCGCAACATGTTTAATAGATTTTACTTACAGTGCACAAGTCGCGCTCTGGTTTGCTTGTCAACCTGTACCTAAGAAGAAGGGAGAGAACGGGAAGTCAGAAGATAATAAACCTCCGAACGGTAAGGTTTTTGCTGTACAGATCAAACCACCGAAATTTACTGAGATTACACCGGAATTCTGGGAAAAAGGAGATAATGAGGAGAAGGAGGCAAGGAAAAAGATCGATTTCTATCTCAAAGAAGATAAGGATTCACCGCTTTATTACTTGCAACCAAAATTTCAGAACAACCGCATTATTGCACAGCAATCTGTTTTCCTGTTTGGACAATATGAGTTTGATGCCGATGATGAATGTGTCATTGCAGAAGAGTGTAAGGAAAAGATACTTAAAGAGATTCATAGAGTATCAGGAATAACAGAAGATAAGTTATTTCCCGATTTTGAGGGTTTCGCATGGGTACATCGTGAGGAGGCATCATATACTGAACCAACCCCCTCAGCACTAAAAGAGCAAGGTCAACGCGCTCTTGATAGTGAGAATTACGATGATGCAATAGAAGATTTTTCCAGAGCGATTGAGAAAGACTCTAATGATGTAGAAGCATATAACCTTCGGGGTAGGACATATACTCGGCAGGAAAATTATGATGATGCATTGAAAGAGTATAACGACGCAATTGGGATAAATCCAGATTATGCAGAATCCTATTTGAATCGAGGAACAACATATTACGAACAGAAAGAATATGATATTGCTATCGTAGATTTTGACGAAGCAATTTCTCTAAAACCAGATTATGCGAATGCCTACTATATGCGTGGACGAACAAAGTATTATGTTAACCAACATGAAGAAGCCGTTAACGATTTTACCGAAGCAATCCGATTTATGCCAAATAGTGCCTATGCGTATTATTGGCGAGGGTTAGCAAAATATAAGCTTGATCTAAAAGAAGAAGCTGTCACAGATTTTGATGAAGCAGTTCTCCTGAAACCTGATTATGATGCAGCCTATTATCAGCGTGGACTCGCAAAATATGAATTAGAGCAATATGATCCTGCTATTCTTGATTTTGACAAGGCAATTGAACTTAACCCTAATAACGAAGAAGCATTCTTTAGTAGGGCAGAGGTGAAATCTGAACACAGACGCTTCACTGAAGCGGAACAAGACCTTGAAGTCGCTTTAGAACTTGCTTTACAAAATAACAACGATATAATGGTACGTAAAATTCTAATTCTTTTGGATGAAATTGACAATCGAATCGCGACGGAGGTAGAAGATGAATAAATTACATTTCGGTGACAATCTTGAAATCTTACAGAAAATGGACGATGAAAGTGTTGATTTAATCTGTACCGATCCGCCGATTAACACAAGGCGCAACTACAACATTTTTTTCCCTGATTCGGCTAATAGTATTTGGACGTGGGATAAAGCAGCAGAAGACACACGGGTTGATATTGAGATAAAAGCTGCCAACAGTAAAACTTACAAAACACTCAACGAATGTTTGCGCGGATATGATATAATGCTTCGCAATTCTGATTCTGCAATGCGTGCTTATCTTGCATTTATGGGACCCAGGCTTGCCGAAATGCACCGGATACTTTCTAAAACGGGTAGCATCTTTTTGCACTGCGATCCGAGTGCAAGCCACTATCTAAAATGTATGATGGATGCTATCTTTGGAGCAGAAAACTTCAAAAATGAAATTGTGTGGGGTTATAAAGGGCCAAGTCATGAAAAGCGGTGGTTTCCTCGTAGACACGATATTATTCTGTTTTATGGTAAATCAAAGGACTCTTATTTCAATCCCGATGAAGCGCGTGTTCCCTTTACACGTCGTATTACAGGCACGGGTAAAAATTCTCTTTTAAAAGGCAGTCGAACATTAGATAAAGTTATAGCACTGGAAGAGGCATATTCCGATCAAGGCAAACTCATTGAAGATTATTGGACAGATATATATGGTGGTGAGAATATGTTAAAGCTGGAACGCCTCGACTACCCAAACCAAAAGCCGCGTCGCCTCTATGAGCGTATCATAAAAGCCTCCAGTAACGAAGGGGATTTGGTATTAGATCCATTCTGCGGCGGTGGTACTACGCTTGATGCTGCGCAAGCACTCAAAAGATACTGGATTGGGATTGACATCACGATTCTGGCGCTGGATCCGATAGAATATCGGCTGAAGGATAGATATGGCTTGAAACCATCAAAAGACTACAAGATTCAAGGCTATCCGAAAAATATGCAGGATGTAAAAAAACTTGCCCGTGATAAGACAAAACACAATGAATTTTCGCATTGGGCAGTGACACGACTTGGACTTACGCCATCCAAAGATGTTGACAATAACGGACATCCCAGATTATGGACACTAAAAGATAAGAAAAAATCAGATTTACGGATACTTGCTGAAGTTAAAGCAGATAAACCGACTCCAGAACAGATTCGCGCGCTCCAGAAGCCAATGGAAGATAATAAAGCAGATATCGGTGTATTGATTACCCTTGAGTCTGTCACCTCTGATATACATGAAATAGCGGAAAAAATGGGCAAGTTTGAATATAAAGGTCTAACGTATCCACGGCTTCAGTTTTGGCAGATCACGGATGCGTATTTTGATGATCCTGAAACAATCTATAACGATCTCCAATTGCCTGGGATGTGGCGTGTTAGGCCAACAAAGAAATCTGGACGCCATTTTTCAACTGAACAGATGAAGTTGGATTTTGAGTGATTTTGGTAAAAACAAAGTTATGAATAATCAAATGCAAAATCAGTTAAAAATCTTAGTTGTTCTTTATCTATGTCTGCCACTATCTGCCATCCCCGCAGAAAAAAGCGATCATGCCAAATATGTGCAGCATGTGGAGCAAGGTTTTGTCTTTCTATTCCAAGGAAACAATAAGGAGGCTATAGCCGCATTCGAATCAGCACTTGCTGTTGAACCCAAACACTACGAAATTCTACACTACTTAGGTGTAGCGTATGCACAAGAAAAATTTTGGAACAAAGCCGTTGAAGTTTACCAACGCTCTTTGGACCTGAAGCCAGATAATATTGAGGCACTACATTCATTAAGTATTGTTTATTTTAAACTTAATCAGTGGGCAGATGCAGTTGAACCCTTACGAAAAGTGATAACGCTATCCCCGCAACATGCACGCGGGCGTGAACTCCTCGGTAAAGTCTACCTCAAACTGCGTCAATTTTCGGACGCTGCTGACGTTTTAACACGAGCGATTGAACTAAAACCCGACGCTGCAGGAACGTATAATGATCTTGGAACAGTCTATCTCAATCTAAAGGATTATCCGCAAGCGATAGAAAACTTTACGAAAGCAATCAAGTTTGGACCCCCTCGCTATGCAGAACCCCATCATGGACTGGGAACAGCGTATCTTCGGATAGGTGATAGAGAAAAAAGCATAAAAGAGATGCAAATATACCAGCAGTTACAAGAGGAATTTGCTGAATATGAACGTTTCTCCCGTCTGACTCGGACTGAACCGAATAGCCTTGAGGCATGGAAAGGGTTGGCAAATGTCTTAATACGCCAAAAAAAATATAATGAGGTGGTACCTGCATTCCAAAAATGTATTGAGATTGCCTCCAGACAAAGAATGTCTGCAGATGTTATTGCAAGTTTTTATCATGGACTCAGCCAAGCATTTATCAACCTAAATTATCCGAAGCATGCCCAAGAATCAGTAGGCAAGGCTATTCAATTAGCTCCCAATGTAGCGGTTTTCTACAATACCCTTGGCAGCACTTACGCAATCTTGGGAGATGTTCGAAATGCAATCCCAGCATTCCGCAAAGCGATTGAATTAGATGGAGAACAACCGCACTATCATCTCAACCTTTCAAAACTTTATCAAAGTATCGGAAATCATAAACTTGCCAAGGAACATTATCAAGCGTATGAATATTTCTTGTCAAAACAGAAACAAAATAAATGACCCGATTACACTAAAACATGGGATAGAGACATTGAATATTAGTCTGTTTTCTATCACTTCCCTACTTCTTCTATTAAATGTTGTCTTTTCTATAAGTGTGTCTGCCGAGAAAAAAGAAAATCAGATGATATTGGTTTCTGCTGGCACATTTACAATGGGAAACGAAAAACGTGCCGCAGATGAAAGACCAGTACATAAGGTATATCTTGATGCTTACTACATCAGTAAATATGAAGTTACCAACGCAGAATATTATGAATTTTGGCGTAGTTTGCAAAAGAATAACCCTGAATCCTCTCAATATACACCTGAAAGCTTCACCCATCTTCCCCATATCGGTGATTGGCCTGAACGCGCGACAAAATTCCCTGATCATCCAGTTGTAGGTGTATCTTGGGACGATGCAAAAGCTTATGCTGAATGGAAAGGCATGCGCCTCCCGACAGAAGCAGAATGGGAAAAAGCCGCCCGCGGCTATTCAAACAGAACGTGGCCCTGGGGCAATGCGATAGGACCTTACGCTAATACCGCCGATAAAAATGATGGATATGAAAATCGCATTGCGCCTGTCGGTAGTTTTCCAAAGGGAAAAAGTTATTACGGTGTAATGGATATGGCAGGCAATGTTTGGGAATGGACAGCAGATTGGTACAGCGATGTCTACTATTTTCATAGCCCAAAAAAGAATCCAACAGGACCAGCTGTCGGTAGTTGGCGCGTTATTCGAGGCGGTTCATGGATTGATACGCTGCCACGATGTAGTACAACCTTTCGGTATTATTTCTACCCCACTCTGAAAACATCCTCTGTCGGTTTTCGGGTGGCAAAAACAGCAGAAAAACCTAAAAAATAAATCTCTTGCTTCAACAAATTCCCAAATGTTAAAATCCATTTTAATTTCTCTGACCTTTTCCATTATATTTGTATTTTGTAGTTCTGCTGAACAACTCCCTACCTTTGTGGATGCCACCAAAGAAGCTGGTATAGACTTCAAGCATAACAACGGTAAAACCGAACATAAACACATCATTGAGACAATGGGTTCAGGTGCTGTCTTTTTTGATTACGACACAGATGGAGATGTTGACCTTTATTTTGTTAACAGTGGCCCAGTTCCTGAAAAAGGCGTTCCTAAAAGCGAATTTCATGCTGCCAGAAACGTACTCTATCAAAACGAAGGAAACGGACGTTTTACAGATGTTACAAAGACTTCTGGAACTGGCGACACCGGTTACGGTATGGCCGCATCCGCGGGAGATATTGATAATGACGGTGACCTCGATCTCTATGTCTGCAACTTTGGTCAGGATACCCTCTACCGAAACAATGGTGATGGAACTTTCACGGATATAACAAAAGCTGCAGGTATTGATAATTCTCTCTGGAGTATTGCAGCGGTTTATCTTGATTATGATTTAGACGGTGATTTAGATATTTTTGTTGTCAACTATCTCATTTACCACTTGTCAATGCCTGTAACGAGTTATAAGGGCATAATCGGTTATGGACACCCGCGAAGTTATGAAGGAACAGCAGATGTCCTTTATAAAAACAGTGGGAATGGCACTTTTACAAACGTTGCCGACGCAGCCGGTTTAGAAAATCCAGGTGAAGGACGGGGCATGGCGGCTGTTGTCTGTGATTTTGACAATGATCGGTTTCCAGATATCTACGTTGCGAATGACACAAGTCGTAATTTTTTCTATCATAACAATGGGGACGGCACTTTTACTGATGAAAGCCTATTCCTCGGCGTAGGATACGATGAAAATGGGGTTGCAGAAGGTTCTATGGGAGTAGATGTTGGAGACTATAATCGGGACGGTCTGTTTGACATCATCGTTGCCAATTCCGAGAAAGCTACACTCTATAAACTACAAAATCTTGGTGATGACAATTTCTTCTTTGAGGAAGCTACTGTAGAGAGTTTATTACAAAAACCAACTTTGCCGTTAGTAGGTTTTAGCCCACTTTTTATTGATTACGATAACGATGGATATTTAGACATATTTTCTGCAAATGGGCATCCACAGGAGGTCATTGAACAATTAACGGACTATGAAACCTTCGCACAACGAGACCAACTATTTCACAACAACGGTAACGGCACCTATACGGAGGTTTCACAGACTTCTGGTGATTACTTCTCGGAAGCACTTGTCGGTAGGGCAGCTGCATCAGCCGACTACGACAACGATGGGGATATTGACATAGTTATAATGAATTCTAATCAACGTGCCGTACTACTCAAAAACGAAGGCGGAAATGAGAAAAACTGGCTCGGTGTTAAACTTGTTGGAGCGCAAAGTAATCGGGATGGTATTGGTGCAAAAGTAAAGATCGGAATAGGGAACATCACACAGATAGCGGTAGTAAAAAGCGGTTCAAGTTATGCTTCGGGGAGCGATTTGCGATTGCTGTTTGGCTTAAATAAAGCTAAGAAAGTAGATAGCATTGTTATTGAGTGGCCAAGTGGGATAGTACAAAAATCAGAGAATGTCCCTATCAATCAAACAATAACAATTTCAGAGACGGAATAGGTCATCTGCCAACAAAAAGCCCGCATCCAGTGAGAATGCGGGCTTTTTGTTCATAAAATTTACTGATTATTTACGCTTGAGATCTGCCCAAGTTGTTGTCACTTTGCCTCTCGGTTCAACAGGTGTCAGCACATCAAGGAATTGACCATCCAGTGTCGGTGCAATCTTGAGATCATCATCGGATTCTTCAAAACGAAGATTGACGTAATCTCCACCACCGCCTTCACCGCACTTGAAATGCAGGAAGTTTTCACCTTTAATGAGATCAATTTCTGTGGGTTGGGACGCTACGCGAGCACCACCAGTCCATGCCGAGTTGTTATATACCTTCTCACCGTTGAGCCAGATTTCCGCATGATCATCGTGAGCAGGATACATAGTCGTTTTCCTGTCATCTGGAGACAAGATAAGAATAATACCATGCCATGTAATATTATTGAGATCATTAATACCGCGGCTTGTTGACATATTATTTTGGCTTTCAGTATCAATTGTCACAACTGACCACGAAAGAACGCCACCGTTGTCAGGGGGCAGATGTACAGAACCCTGACCGGTTAGGCCCGCACCGTAACGAGTTGAAACAGAAACGTTTGTGATGTCACCATCAGTACCATCAGCGAGATAATCACGTTCAGCAGATGGACCAAAACCTCCGGTATTCATAACCAAATCAAGAGCCCACCATTTTTCAATCCATTGATCACCAGCCGGTTGCCAGCTTTGTGCAAATGCTGCCGGTATGATGGTGAGGCAAGCAAAAGCAATTGTAAGAAAAATTGCCAATTTTTTCATAGCTACGAAATCTCCTTATTCAGTATGCCCAAATTTGAATGTCTTTGAGTAAGAAGCGCGCTTCCCAAATCACAAATTGAGCATCATATATTATTGTTAGTATTTCGGCTTGCTAGCTATGCCGAAATAACCTTTATTATGGTGATAGCAAAATACATGCAAATCACATAGTTTAATGCTGACAACTATCCATAATAACGGATATTCATTGTCAACCGTAAAATACTTTCTGTTCTCAACGAAAATTAAATGTGTTTCCGCGAGAACTTGAATTAACTTGTCAGAAATTATAGCATTTTTCAATTTAAAATGCAAGAAAAATATAAATTTTCATAAATATTGACACTTTAAGTACAAGGCAAAAGGTTACAAAATTATCATGTCTATTGTGCCAACTCAATCACGCCGCACCCGATTCGGGCTCCTGCATTGCCCGAAGGTTGAGATACAAAATCATCAGCATCTGCATGGACAATGATGCCTTTTCCAACAACATCACGAATAGAACTGGTGCCAATTTCCCACAGGTCTGTTGACAATTCAATAGTTCCTGTACCATCATCGCCAACAGTTATATTGCCGATATCCCCAAGGTGGAATTCACCTTCACCCCACTTTCCGTGCGCAACTTCAGTAGGATTCCAATGTCCACCAGCAGATTTTCCGTCTGGAGAACTGCAATCTCCATTTTCATGGATATGCACCCCATGAACACCGGGAGATGCATTCTTTATCTCAATACTTAGCATGACTGTTTCACCAGTCAGTGTAAAAACTGCCATGCCGGTTACTGTATTTCCGCTTGTTGGATTAATTATTGCAATCGCCTGCTTTGATGAAGTCGAAATAGTTAATGCCTTTTGGACATTTTCACACCCGATCAAAGTAATTAAACCACAAATTAGAAAAAAGGTTGTGATATGAAATGTGACTAAATTCTTTTTCATAATTTAAATCCCCTATATAAAAATTATTAGATTTGACGTAAATAATTTTTCTACGCCGTAACTTCTTCATTTGCACGTTTCACAAGGGCGTTCATATACGCAATGGTATACGCTGTACCAACACGATGGTCCCCTGCCATGCTCGGAATGTGGTCTGGAATTAACACACCGTTGAAGTGAACTTCTCGGAGCACTTTTGCCACTTGATACATATCTTGATACCCGTTATCCACAAACGTCTCAACAAAATGCGGTAACGGCTGATCAACATTACGAAAATGGACTTTGAAAATCTTACCGCGTTCGCCAAAATAGCGGATAGATTCAAGAACATCTTTACCCATTAAATCTCCGCCTTCAAGCCAGCACCCGACACAAAAACACATGCCAACATTCGGGCTGTCAGCGATTTCAAGCGCACGTTTGTAACCTTCAAAACTACTGAAGATACATCGTGGGATCCCCGCAAGATTTAGCGCAGGCGGGTCATCAGGATGGATACCGATCATTACGCCAGCTTCCTCAGCAACCGGTGCTGCCTGTTTGATGAAGTAGGTATAGTTATCCCAGATTTCCTCTTCGCTATATTCGCGTCCGTGTGAAAGCGGCATTCCAAATTTTTGACCACCCCAATGTCCTTCCTGTGCAGCCTTTAAATTGAATGCGCGCGCACTTGCACCACCACGGGTTGTCTCACGTTCGGTACTCCAAATACCGTTACCCATGTGCGCGTAGGTTGTATACGGAATTCCTGCTTTGCCAAGATCGCGGATGTACTTTTTATACTGTTCAATCTTCGCATCACGATTTTCTAAGTTAAGCACAATCCCATCCTGGTTGTGGACATCGCTGTTGCCAAACCCATAAATCTTCAAGCCAGCGTTCTCAAAAATCTCACGGCGGCTCATGAAATAGTCGTAATTTGCATTTGCCCCGTTTGTCCAAAGAACAACATACTCAACGTCCATCTGTTTCGCGAATTGTAAATCAGCTTCGCTGGGTTCAGGGGACATCTGTGCTGTAACTTTCATTCCGGGTTCAATGTTTTTCAACGGATTCCCATTTGTCATTTTATGCCTCCTTTTGTGCGTTGTTAACAGATACAAAAAACAATTGCCTACTCGTCGTCCATCGTCTCTTCTTTAAGACGATATAATTCTGCTGTTAATTCCTTAACAACGTCAGCATATTCAGGATCGTCGTAGACACTGCACATTTCATTCGGGTCTTTTTCCAGATCAAAAAGTTCCCATTCTGGTTCTGTTGACTGGTTAACGGAACCGGATGTACCGAGAGCTTCTCCGTAATAATAGATGAGTTTGTAACGATGTGTCCGAATACCGTAGTGAGCGGGAACATGGTGATGTGAGAGATGCATCCAGTAGCGATAATACATAGATTCACGCCAATCATCTGGCGTTTCACCTTCTAAAATCGGCCGTAGACTGCTCCCCTGCATATCGTCAGGAATTGGGACTCCAGCATAATCCAACCATGTCTCAGCAAAATCTATGTTCAGTGCCATCGCGTGTGTAGAACTACCCGCCCCGATAGCCCGCGGATAGCGAACAATAAATGGCATACGTAGCGACTCTTCATACATGAAACGTTTATCGTACCAACCGTGGTCGCCCAAGAAAAATCCCTGATCAGAGGTATAAATTACCATTGTGTCATCGGCAACGCCATCTGCATCGAGATAGTCAAGCAACCTTCCCACATTGTCATCAATTGATGCTACGCATCGCAGATATTCTTTGATGTAACGTTGATACTGCCAGTTTGCTAATTCTTCATCAGACAAGCCTTCGGGTGGTGGACCCAGTTTTTCAATTTTCAGGTCTCTGTCGTTCATGTGACCGAAAACCCGCATCTTCGCTTCCTTCGCTGCATTAGAACGGTTTGCATAATCGTCAAAGAAGTTATCAGGCATCGGAACATCGCCATCTTCAAACATATTTGCATGTTTTTCGTCCGAATCCCACGGACGGTGCGGTGCTTTGTGGTGACACATTAAGAAAAACGGTTCATCTCTGTCCCGATTCTGCAGCCATTCCAACGAAAAATCGGTGATGATGTCGGTGGCATACCCTTCGTGCTGTTTTCTACCATCTTCTTCTATCATCACTGGATCATAATAACTTCCTTGACCAGGGAGGACGTTCCAATAGTCAAATCCGGTCGGATCAGCATCACCACCGTGACCGAGATGCCACTTGCCGACCATAGCAGTTTGATAACCGCTTGCCTGCAGCATCTTCGCAACATTCGGTCTTCTACCATCAAGTGGGTCGCCTAATGTCTTGACACCGTTGAGATGGCTATGTAAACCTGTCAAGATGTTCGCACGACTTGGTGTGCAAATAGAGTTTACACAGAAGCAGTTTTGGAAAATCATCCCGCCATCAGCGATACGGTCAAGGTGTGGTGTTTGGTTAATTCGACTCCCGTAGCAACTCATCGCATGAGATGCGTGGTCGTCTGACATTATAAATAGTATATTCGGCCTGCTCAATTGTGCCTCCTTTCAATTTACCGAGGATTAATCGTGGTGCCCTCCACAACGCGGACACTGCAACATTGATGAATCCGGTGCTTCAAAATCAATTCCCTGTTCTTCGAGTTCTTCTTGATGCCGTTTATACCAATTTTTCCACTTTTTCCGCTCTTTGGTGGTGCCATCTAAAATACCTTCTACTTTGCCTTTAGCATTTGCGTAACACAATATCAAAATGATCCCGATAGAAATAGGTAAAACGATAACGAAATCGCGTGATAGCGCAGTTATACCTTGCCAACCATCTATAACGATATCTGATAGTACTATGCCTAATATAGCACCAATAATATAGATCGTAGCATTCTTCACCGAAGCGTTACGAAACATAAATTGCAATGTTTCTATCATGATTTATCTCCTTCAATTGCAGGTTATACATTCACATAATACCCTTTTTGTCTTTTGCAGTCAACCTTTTTAATCTGTAGTTTATAGAAAAATCCGAAAATATGTGGACATCTCAATGAACAATAATCCCGACACGTTCTTGCTGGCGAGGTTTCCTAACCTCGTCAATGTCCAGATAATTGTGGATTGGACTAAAAAATAAAACGCACCAGAAAATAGTCTGGTGCGTAGACAACAAAAATGTTATTTATCCTTATCTCTATTGTCAGGAGGTGCTAAAAAACCTCCAACATCGGTGGTGACTCAATAAGTTTGATCTCTTCTTCTGAAGATTGTTGTTGACGGTTATACCAATCCATCCAGACTTGCCGCCGTGAATTAGTCCCATTCAAATTGCCTTTTTTCTCTTGGTAGCATGAGATGAAAGCAAGTGTCATGACAAGCAGAATCTGCACAAAATCAGGGAACCCTTCAATAACAAATAGGTCTGTGATTCCGTACGCCAATACAAACCCCAAAATCCAACAGATTAAATGAATGAAATACTGTGGAGGTGTCCGTAGCATGGATAACACAGTTCTTTTTGCAGTCATGAAATAAGAATCTGACTGCATGTTTTTAGATGATGGCACTTCTTCAAAAGCGGTTTTGTTCGGCAATATTTGCTGCTGTGTATACCACCTATTCCATACCCGCTGTTCAGATGCAATACCTTTTAGGTTGCCTCTCGCTTCACGGTAAGCGATACAAAAAGCAAGTACAGCAGCAGGTATTGCAAATTGAGAAAATAATAGAGTGAAATCAAGAACTGATGGAAAATCTCCAAAGCCTTCTGACAGACTAATCCAGAGTTCCATTAAGACAATAAATAGTAGAGGAACACCTATACCCCATGATAAAAAATGTATGAAAAATTGTTTTGGGTTCCGAAGCATAAATACCCCTGTTTCTATCGCTGCCTTGAAATATGACTCAACCCACACCTTTTCCGAAGATGGCGGTTCCTCAAAATTGCCTGCATCGGTTTTTGCTGCCCTTTGCCGATCGGACCATTCTATCCAGATTCGCCTTTGAGCAGCGACCCCTTTCAGGAATCCTCTCGTCTCTCGATAACTTGAGATAAGAGAAAGTATTGCTGCAGGTATAAAAAATTGAGGCAGGAAACTCATAATATTTTGCATAGCCGCTACAATACCATTGTTTGTTTTCACAATGATAGTTACGACAAGAAAAAATGTAATCCAATATCCGAAATGGACGAAAAGACGTATCGGAGAACGGAGCCTGTATAGGATTGTCTCATGGGCTTTGATAAAATAGGATTTAACCTGATCGTTATCATCTGAGGGTGGTCCTTCATAATTTACCTCTAATTCCTCTGCTTTCTGTTGCCGTTCATACCAATTCATCCACACCTGATTTTCTTTGTCAATACCATTGATGCTGCCTTTCGCTTCAAGATAACCTATGATCAGAGTAGGTATGATTAAAAACCAAAAGTCTACATGTTGAAAATCCCTTGCAATTTCCTGGATCATGTGAGAAAGCGCCGTAAACAGTTTCCAAACTGACCAGGGTAAATTCTTAACAGAATCTTTTACCTCCTCACCAGCCTCTGGCAAGGTCCCATATTGAAAAGGATCGTCTGCTATAGTGCTCAAAGCAGAGAACAGTATCCAGCATATCAGAAAATATAGGAAAATAGGGGACGGGTTTTGAACCATAAATTTGAAAGTTTTTCGTATTTCCATGATATTTCCTTATATCAATCTATTAGGTTTTCTAATTTATAGTTGCATTTTAGAGGGGTTTTCTTCAAAAAATAGGATTTTTTAAATACCACTACAGATAGGGGAGAGCGCGAAGAGAATCATACTGATAAATTACTCTCACAATAGCTTTGCAGAGTGTATTTTAACTTATTTCGCCTTAATTTCTTCCCAGGCACGGCTGTATTGTTGCGTAAAATCACCTTGGTCTTTTATCCACTCAAGGGATTCCAGTACCTCTTTTGATGGATAAATAAATTTATGTTTCTGCAAATCTTCTGGCAAGTGTTCTTTGGCAGCTGGCACACAAGTTCCATACTTCGTAAAAACAGTAATTTTTGCATTGACCTCTGGCCGAAGAAGGTAATTGATAAACTTTTCGGCGAGCTCTTTATGAGGCGCAGATTTTGGTATACAGACAGTGTCAATAAATTGGCTTGATCCCTCTTTTGGAATCACATAGCGGATGGAAGGACGTTTTTCTGCTGCGCGGAACGCATCGCCACTCCAGCAGTGCGCTAGGATAACATCTCCAGCGATGAGAAGTTCTTCTGCCTCACTTTTATACTGTTTCACGAGGGGTTTCTGCGCAATTAATTTCTCTTTTGCTTGTCTAAGTTGTTCTGGATCAGTTGTATTGAGACTATATCCTAACATCTTCAATGCGACAGCAGGCGTTTCGCGTGGGTCATCGAGCATGCTGAACCGGTTTTTATACTGCGTTTCCCACAGCACCGTCCAGCTATCGGGTGCTGGTGAAATCACGGATGAATCATAGGCGATGCCAGCCGTACCAAACGTATACGGCACAGAATAACGGTTTTCAGGATCAAAGTACTTACTGATGAACATCGGACTGATATTTTTAAAGTTTGGTATGTTGTCATGATTCAACTCAGCTAACAGATTTTCTTTTATCATTTTTGAAACCATATAATCTGATGGCATAATAATATCGTAGCCTGTAGCACCGGCCGACAACTTAGCGTGTAAATCTTCATTCGAACCGTAAATGTCAATTACAACATTTACGTCGAATTCTTTCTCAAATTCTTTGCGAATTTCATCGCTGATGTATCCTGACCAAGTAAAGATGTTCAGCTGGTTCTTCTGATCGCCGCAACTATTTAGGAAAATAGTGAGCAGGAGGACTCCTAAGAAGATGTACCTATTTGACATATTGTGCGAAATGAAACGTATTTTAGAAAAAAGTGACATACTTTCCTCCATTCATATCTGTTTTGATGTAAATTATAGTGAAATCCACAATCCCCTGGACATTGGCGAGGTTAGGAAACCTCGCCAGCAGAGATGTACGCCCGCTGCTGGTGAGGTTTCCTAACCTCACCAAATTACCGAAATATTTATTTAAACTTCATACAGATTGTGCTACATTGACAAGGGATCTTAATTATGCTAATCTACATACGAGTAGGTTTATTCGTCATTATTTTTAGTTGGGAGTCCTTCTGCCTTCCAACCGCGGAAACCGCCAGTTAGGACTGAAACGTTCTCATAACCCATATTTCTTAAGGTGTGTGCCGAAAGCGTAGCACGCGTGCCACCACCACAATAAGTAACGATGTGTGTCCCCTCATCAGGAGCAACTTCATCAATGTCAAGCTCAAGGTAACCGCGAGGGAGCGAAACTGCATTGGGTAAGTGTTCTTCGTCGTAGTCCGGTTCGTCACGGACATCTAATAGAATGACAGAATCGCCCGCTTCTGTAAGTTCATCAGGTGAAATATGTCCAATATTCGCTTTTGCTTCAGCGACAAGTTCTTTTAGGGTTTTTAATGGCATAGTTGTCCTCCAAAAAATAAAGATGTATATTGATTTAAGGGAAATTTAGATTAGTTGTAATCCAATAGGTAAAATATATCATAAAGTAGCGGAATCGTCAAATATTTTCTATAACTGAATTTAGCAGAAAGGAGTATAAATGGAATCGCTAAAAAAATCGGTCCAATCTGTAATTGAAAAAGGGCGGATTGGAAGTCCTGTATTTCTAAGATGTGTGCTTCATATCGCAAGTGAAACATCCAGTCTACTGCAACCGACCTCTGAAATTGTTGCACTCTCAAATGGGTGGATGCCGTCACAACCACAGCGTATTTATGCTCAAGGCGATGTGAACGCGACGCAGGTCACGGTAATGGTGCAGTATACAGGTGGGCAAATGGCAATGCTGAGTATCAATCGGGTTGAGACTGAAACTGCAATTGACATTATGTTAGTTGGCAATAAAGGTGTTATCTACCATGAAACCCCAATAGGCAGAAACTATCTAAGTGCTACTCCGCCTCAACTTGGTACTACAGGTGAACTTACAGAGGTTATTGCTGATGCACTTGCAACTGGACAACCTATAACGGTGGAGGGATAAACATGCAAAAAAACGGAAAGTCCGGTGTTCTACTGCTCGGTGGACATCGCACACATCAAGAGAATTACGCACAATTGTTTGCTAACGATCCTCGTTGCCAGCTTATTGCCTTTGCTGATGAGCGCGACGCGCCTACGGAACGGATAGCCTTGGCCCGTTCTCTCGCTGAAGACTTAAACTTGCCCTTCATACCCGATCTTGACGAAGCGTTAGCGCGCGATGATGTACATATAGTAAGCCTCTGCACCGAAGTAGAACGAAGGGGACATGTCGGAGCAAAGTGTGCTGAAGCAGGAAAGCACGTCTATCTTGATAAACCCATGGCACTCAACCCCGAACATGCCAACCAAATTGTTAACGCTGTTGCTAAAAGCGGTATTAGAACGCAGATGTTCAGTAACATTCATAGCACTTGGGCACGTACAGTCAAACAAGGATTGGACAGTGGACACATCGGTAAATTACAAGCAATTCATTGCGATGTCTTGTTTGCGAAAGGACATCCGGGGACTGCACCTGTTGGTAAAAAACGGAGACAGAAACCGAATGTAGAACGGTACAGTTTTGTGGAAGCAAAACCTGAAATGTTCGACATTGGTGTTTATGCTGTGTCCATGGTGAATTGGTTGACGCAAAAACGGGTGCAGCATGTGTTCGGTGGAACAGCAAATTATTTTTTTAAAGAACATCACGGCTGCGACTTAGAGGATTTCGGCGCATTGGTCTTAACATTAGAGGATGATATTACCGCAACCATTGCAGCTGGACGCTACGGATGGCAGAGCCATGCACGAGGGGGTGTGCAAAAGGTGTCCCTTATCGGCACTGACGCTACTTTTACCTTTGATGCTTCGGCAAATAGGTTGGCGGTGTTCGCAGCAGAACCACCGTTTGAACCACCAACACCACACCCACTTGACCCAATGGGGATGTGGAGCAGCACACAAGCAGAGATCGGGATGCGGCCAAAACAGCAATGGATTGATGTCACCAGTGAAAATGATGGACAGCGAGAGTTCAGCGCTTTTATTGATTGTATAGAAAACGGCGTGGAAAGTGAGATGAATGCAGAATTTGCTGCACATTCGGTTGAAATTATTTGTGCTGGATACCGTTCTGCTGCAAGTGGGAAAGTTATCAGTCTATGTTAACCCAAGTTGTCATACAAGTAGCACAAACTTCATGAAGATTAAGTTTTAATTCGGTAATTCTGATCTTTTTTCTGTCTGAATCGCGGATTATCGCGGAGAACGCGGAATTAAGAGATTCTTTCGTTACCGCCCCGTCTCTTGCGAAAGGAAATGTCCGAGACACAAAAACATTTTCCGCGTCCTCCGGGGAATGCCTAAAGACGAATGCGCGTCCGGCATTCGCCATGATTCATACCGTTGATTTGGTGTTTTCCGCGCTTTCCGTAATTCTGACAAAAAGGGTGATAAAAACTTTACACACCCCGCGCCAATAGGGTTATTTGGTTTTAGGCATTTTAGCCGTTTCTTATCACAAACGTTAATATTTTTGGATATGCAGATATAACGTGATTTTTCATGCTATATCTGCTGGACTTCACCTTAAAAATCTTACCCTTTGAGGTGAAAAATGCCAGAAAAAGACTCTCGACACTTGTTATACCATTTCTATTAATTTTTATTCCATTACCGTTTGTTAGAAATGAAGCAGAATGTAGCACAAACTGGCAGTTTATGCTACAAAGAGAACATTATATATGAGAAATGGTATTAGATAGATTAGCAGAAATAGAAGAGCCGCGCAACGAAAAAGGAAGACGACACCCGTTGCACTCAATCCTCGGACTTGTCATCATTGGTTTTATGTCTGGACGGCGTGGGCATTGGTCAATAGAGAACAAGTCACACTGGATGCAAGATACGGTGTTCGGAGAAGACGCATCGCCTGTCCGATGTGGTGCTATTCCACAAGTTATGGCGACTTTGCGAAATGCAGCATTAGCAGTATTGCGATTTGCTGGGGTTACATGTATAGCGGATAAGATAAAATATTATGCTTCAAAACCTTTACTTGCAGTTAACTTGATAACTGAGTGTTTTTAAAACTAAATAACCCTGTCTTTGTTCAGTCCCACTTGACACAATCCTACCCGCCATGCTATCCTTTACCAAAAAACACCGTAGGAAAACACCAATGACACAAAACTTTCCCGACAACGCGCTATACGAAATGGACAATCTCGAAGTGCTACGCGGCATGAACAGTGACACCGTAGAGCTCATCGCCACCGACCCACCCTTTAACATCAAACGCAACCGCAGTGGCACAGCCGGACATTATGTAGACAACTGGAAATGGGGAGACACCGGTATGCTCCCAGACCAATGGAAATGGAACGAAGTACATCCCAAATGGCTTGAAGAAATCAAAGACAACCACACCGAACTTTATCATGCAATTGACGCAGCCAAACACTGTCAAGGTGAAGGTACTGCCGCGTTCTTATGCTTTCTCAGTGTCAGACTCATTGAAATGCACCGTATCCTAAAAGAGGCAGGGAGCATCTATTTACATTGTGACCCGACTGCAAGTCACTACATCAAAATGTGTATGGACTCGATTTTTGGGCGGAGAAACTTTAGAAATGAAATCGTGTGGAAGCGTCAGATAGCAAATAACGCTGTTACTAAGAAATATGGTCGTATCGTGGACTACCTGCTTTTCTATACGAAAGGTAACAAATACACTTGGAATCAGCAATACAGTGAAAGAACTGAAGATATCCAAAGAAGGTACAGATTTAAGGATGATGACGGGCGAGTTTACAGAACTCATGATCTAACTGCCCCGGGCAGAGATCCAAATAGAATGTTTGAATGGCAAGGGACAATTCCCTATCGAAACTGGGCATTTTCAAGAGAAATCCTTGATGAAATGTTGTCAAATGGTGAGATTCTCTTGAAAAAGGACGGGACGGTGTCAGCCTCTAACGGACGTAAGGTATATCTTGACGAACAGCAACCTGGAGTAAAGTTGCAGACAATTTGGGATGATATCACAAAAGTAGGCACATCTAAAGAACGCACAGGCTCCCCCGACCAAAAACCGCTTGCCCTCTATGAACGTATTATCAAAGCGAGTAGCGATGAAGGCGATTTGGTATTAGATCCCTTCTGCGGATGTGCCACCACGATTATTGCAGCAGATAACCTCAAACGTCGTTGGGTTGGCATAGACAGGCGCGTAAATGCACGCTACCACATCATAACGCGTCTGATGGGTATTAGCAAAAAAGAACGCGAACGGATAGAGAAATACGCCACAGATAAAGGCTGGTTGGACAGAGAAACAGCGAAATATGAAATCCACTACCAAACCGATCCCCCTGTCCGCACCGATCAAGATACCCCTACAGTCCCCGAATTATCCCATGTCTATCAACACCATCTTGAACCGCTGCACAGCCATGCCGAGATGCACCAAATCCTTGTGGATCAGTTCGGATTGAAATGTTGGGGATGTAATTTTGTCCCACCTGACAAACGCTATTTACACCTTGACCATATCGTTCCTAAAAGCGATGGGGGCACCAACGACATAGACAATCGCGCCCTCTTATGCCAACCGTGCAATAGCAAAAAATCTAACACGATGAGTCTCACGTCGCTACGTAGACAAAACAAAAAGGATGGATATATTCAACCAGGTGAAGCGATAGACCTCCAAGCTGCTTTAGCGTGGACGCGATCCCTTTTAGTCCAAACACTTCGCGAAGCACCCTACCAAGGACCACTTCCGCTTGAAAGTGAAAGATAGCATCATCTAATTCTGAACTTATGCTGTTAATGCTGCAAATATTGCCTTAATGTAGCCAACAGAATATGCCAACCCTACATTACCTTCTAACCTTGGAATATGGTCGGCATTGATACACCCATCAAACCCGACCTTTTGTAGTTCTCGCACAATTTTGAACATATTCATATCACCATCGTCAAGGAGTGTCTCCTCAAATGCACCTGCTGTTGCGAGGCTACCGCGCACATTCCGCAGATGAACCATAAAGATACGTCCTTTACGTCCGTAGTTGTTTATCTCATCAAGCACAATGGCACTGCCCCCTGCCTCTGCTCGGGTACCACAGCAGTAAAGGTAACCGACATTCCTACTTGGGAATGCATCAATAACACGATGAAATCCGAGACCGCCAAAAGGTGTATCCGGATTCGGCACATCTGATGGGTGAATGGCGAGTTTGATACCGTGTTCATCGGCAATAGGGACTAATGCGCCGTAAACCTCACAGAAACGTTTCCACCATTCTTCAAGTTCTTCCATTGTCGGTATAGGAGGTGGGTTCTGTGTTGCAGCACGGCTTTCGCCGCGTGAAATATAACCGCCTCGATGCACCGCAGAATAGCGTGTCATCAGATAATCAAATGTATCACCCCAGAACCTTTGGCGTGCGATCGGCACACCCGCTTCGGCAAATACTTTAAGAGCATTACACGTGTTTTCTAATTCCTTTTCGCCATCGGGTTGTCCTTTCATAAACTTTTCTGTGATGTTCGGCAACGTCACACGATTGATGTCCAAACCGTAAGAACGAATCTGCTTTTTTATTTTCAGCAGTTCGTCTAAATCGGGATACCCCTGTTCCTTTACGCCGGGGAAAGACCCACCATTGCCGAAATCAATACAGTCAGCACCAAGTTGTGTAACCTGTTTCAAATAAGTGTCTGAAAGTCCACCGTCCCATACAGATATTTTCATTCTTTTTCTCCTCTATAATGGTAATGCAATAGGTTGTCCGATTTCAACGGATTTGTATGCGGCTAAAGCAATTTCAACTGCGGCGCGCCCATCGGCACCGGTAATCAGCGGCGGTGTGTCGTTTCGGATCGCCTCTACAAAAACGCGAATTTCTTGTTGGACGGGCGGCGGTACCTGAATATCGCTAATCCTGATACTTCTACCTTCGCCTTCAAAGGGCTTTATCTGGATAGCGGCATCGCCACCCCAAATTTGCGGGAAGTAGATTGAACCTTTTTCGCAATCAACACGTCCACCGTAACCTCCAACCGCGGCGGCATGGCTGGAATGAAGTAATCCGACTGCACCGTTCTCAAAATTTAATGACGCGAGTACTACATCTGGATAGTCTGTATGTTCATGGATGTATTGTCCACCAACGCCGTACACCTTTGAGACATCCCCACAGGTCCATCTCATAAAGTCAATCTCATGGGCATTTATTTCCATGAGACTGCCTCCAGATTTTGCACGTTCCAAACGCCAAGGAACACGATTTCCACCTGACCACGGTCCACCGATTCGATGCACCATCATGTTGACTGGTGCCCCTAATTCACCGCTATGGACAATTTCACGGACTTTGGAATGCGTGGCATGGTAACGACACACCAAACCGATTGTGAGTTTAATGTCATTTTCTGATGCCGCAGCGATCATCGCGTCACAATCTTCCAACGTGGGTGCCATCGGTTTTTCAGAGAAAACATGTTTACCCGCATTCGCAGCATCAACTGCCATCTGTGCATGTAGGAACGGGGGTGAAGCAAGTAGGACTGCCTGAATGCTGTCATTTGCCAGCAGTTCATGATAGTTAGTCGTGTAATTTGTGTTGAGGTTGTCTGCAAGGGTTTTTGCCAATTCCTCTTGTAGGTCACTGACGCAGACAACGTCTATCCCTTCAACAGCGTTTGCGCCGTTTGCGAGGCTTCTGCCCATGCCGCCACAACCGATAACGCCAATTCCGATAGTTTTCATATATCTCTCCATAATGTTTGCGCAACTTGTCAAAATACCGTTGGTCGTAGAGATCTTTGTAAACGCACCTACATGTAAATGTCCACATATTTTATATTCAGCGAAAACAGGGCGCGCATGGCGCAGATAACCTCTATTCCTTCAACTGCGCTTTCATCATTTTAAGGGTTTCGTCCCATTCCGATGTTGGGAGTAAATGTTCAATGAGCATGTGTTGGATCTCGTATATGGAAACATCTGGATTCATGCCGAAGAAAAGGTATTTGCCCGTTTTTCCGGCTTCATCCGCTATCTCTTGCATAGTTGGCGATGTTACAATTAGCACAACTTGAATTTTTTCATCGGCGAGCAATTCGTGATAATCTATCGTGTAGTTCACACCGATATCAGTGGCAAGTTTTTCTGCCAATTCACCTTGCGTATCACTAACACAGATAACCTCTAAACCTCCAACAGCATGTGCGCCAGTTGCAAGCCGTCTCCCCATTTTGTTACAACCGATAACACCGATTCCGATTGATTCCATTTTGTTGCCTCTATCTTCAATGTATGTGGATTACGGCACACGGATGAAGATTAAAAAATAAATTAGCTCCTTTGGCGAGGTTAGGAAACCTCGCCAGCAGAGATGTACACATGCTGCTGGTGAGGTTTCCTAACCTCGCCAAATTACCGAAATATTTATTTAAACTTCATGAGTGTGCCTACTACTTTATTTTCGTCTTGCTTTGATTTGTGCCCACGTGACGCTTAGATGATTTGAAGTAGGACTCACATCAAGTCCTGTAGCCTTCATGTTTTTCTGTACTTCTCCTGCTGTGAGTGCGCGGTCATAGATACGGAATTCATCAACATATCCCTGGATAGCATCAGCATTGACTCCATCCGATCTGTCTCCAATACAAAGTTTGAGTCCGCCTTTTGCAATTTTTCCACCTGCGACTGTATGCTTTATAGCAAGTTTCCCGTTGACATAGTAGTTAACAGCAGATCCATCATAGGTACCAACGAGATGCAGCCATTCTCCAAGTGGTATATCTTCCTGAATGAGATGTTGAGCAGCTTGTGTTGCTTGATTACCTACTTTGATAAAAAAACCGTGACGATTGTCGTCATCATCGTAATATAGCGTTACAACTTTGCTGTTAGTCGGTTGGTCATCAAGTGAGATAATGCGATTCCAGCTATCGTCTAAAGCATTTATTTTGACCCAACACTCCAGCGTGATTTCATCCCAATCACGGTCAATTTTCGGTGGGTTTGAATCCTCAACGAGTAAATTGTCGTCAACACCGTCGAATAGGATACACTCTCCAACTTTGCAATCGGCGGCAGGGACAAGCTCAGGATCACCTTTGACCATGGCACTCAGTCCAGAGAATATATCCTCTGCCTGTTCTGCGATTCGCACTGTGTCTTTATCAAATGACCAATAGGCGACTAAACCGTCTTCAATCGCGCCAACGACAGCATCGGCGGGATGTGTCAACGCTATGAGAAGCAGGAAAAGGATTGGAATTGCATAGGATAATTTTCTGTTTTGCATCGTGATGCCTCCTTTGATGAGTAAATGATCATTATGTGCGGACTTTCTAAAAACTTGCCTGAGATTCAAAAAAAATACAAAATGTGCCTGCTCCGTGAAGACATATCTGTCTACAGATGCACAAACTAAATGAAGATTAATTTATTAATTCGGTAATTCTGATCTTTTTTCTGTCTGAATCACGGATTATCGCGGAGAACGCGGAAGACGCGGAATTAAGAGATTCTTTGTTACCGTCCGTCTCTTTTGAAAGAAGATGTCCGAGACACAAAAGCATTTTCCGCGTCCTCTGTGTTCTCCGCGCTTTCCGTGATTCAGACAACCCAGATAATAGACCTTACACAAGAAAACATAAAACAAGAGGTCTATGGTTAGCAAAGGACCGAATCTATTTTTTAATCTACAGACAGTTTGTGGGACAACTTCTGTTGTCCGTTATGTTTCCAAACAAGTTTACTAAGTGTCGCAATAATTTCAAAGTTCACTATAGTAGAACGGGATATTAAAATACATCACGCATAGCGCGGCGGCGTTCATCAGCAAGTTCGCGTACGCTTTCTTCATCAGACACTTCGTCAACCTGTTCAGCGACTATCGGACGATATTGCGCTACTTCACTTCTCCGTTTAAAGAGCCGGAAATAGTCGAATCTTGTTAACGTAGGCGGTATATTCCCGGGACAGAGCGCGTGTAATCCGACCTGCACACGCGGTCCCATAGCAACTCGGGTGACTCCAACACCTCTCCAATGAATACCGTCTGGGCTGGCAAAAGCGGAGAACTGATTGCCACGTCGTTCAAGCCGTAAAAACAGTTCGCGTACATTCCGCATGCCGCCACGGGCGACAAGCCCAAACCGACGGTTGACATGCCGTTCAAAACGGACATCACCTCGGAAAGCGTGTGGTCCGGAGGTTTTTTCCAATCGGAGGAACTGATTTTCGTTTTTCCAAATTAGTAAACCGCCATGTTCTCTGAGTTGTGATGAGATACGCATGCGGGTTTCAATTGCGAAATCCTCGGTAACTTCCATCAAGAGTCGGGGAGCATCCATATCACCGCCTCTGCCGTTTGGACCGTGCCATAAGTCTTGTCCGGGGTCCGTCCGCATTTCAAGATAGCCTTGACGTTCAGTCCATCCACCACCACCTTGGGGGTCTACCCATTGCCATTCTGGGCGCATATCGTTTCCGATAAATTCATCATCAAACACCATCTCAGTGAATTCACCGGATGATGCCCACCCTTCAATTTTTATAGCAGAGATAGAGTCACCGAAACTTTGCGGCAGCAGATGTAGGTTTGGCAACTCTTTTTTGAATTCTGATGGTTCCATACGGATATGCAATTTGTCCCCTTCAAATTCCGGGTGTTCATAAAAGATAACTTCCGCACCATCAGGTGGAAAATCAGGCCCTTTAAACATGCGGATAGAGGAAATTCGGTCTTCAAACCATGTGCCTCCCTGCGGGTCTCGCAGGTTCGCAATATCTCGTAGGATCGTAATCTTTTTCCCTCTAAATTCAACATGTTCATAACATTCAACGATCATCGGAATAGTGCCCCACTCCGGACCGACTACATCAATGGTGGAACCGAAGTTGATAGAGGAAATCCTATCAGCGAAGTTGAATGCTATATCATGTATGTTCGGATAAAATCCGGGACCGAGTGCCAATTTCTTTCCTTTATAGTTAACATGTTGATAAAGGAGGGCTTTATAATTTGGACTTCCCGAAAAATTCGGGCCTTTGAAAACGCGAAGAGAGGAGATATTGTCTTGAAATCCGATTCGTCCGGTATGTGGAGTCGGTTCTAAAACATATCCCATCCTACCACGGAAGTTTAAATGTTGAAAAACCTCAACGATGAGGCGGGGTATTACAACTGGCATTTTTTTCTCCTGTTTTTTGATATATGTTAATTGGGTTTTCTACTTACTGTTTTTATACTTAATCTTGTCGGTCGGGTAGAGCAATGCAAAACCCGACATGTCTCCTATTCAAGAGTCGCTTCATAGACTTGAGCAAATCCACTTCTATCTGAGGTAAACACAACATGCTTTCCATCAGGACTAAATGAGGGATGCGGGTGTGTATGCTGTGGTGCATACACTGTAACAGGTCCATTCGCATAAGGAAAAGGCCGATTCCAATGTTCACCGATTGCCGAAGCTTCTGGATAACAGAGTGTTTTCGGTTCACCAATTCCATCACGCGGATCATAAGTTTGGATACCGATATCTGGAAAATTTGTGTCAGCAACCATTGACGTTCCATCTTTATTGCAGATTGCGTGCCACGCGTTAAATGTCGTTACTTGCCGTTCTTCTTCGGTGTCAACGTTAACACATCTCACTCCGTTGGGCCAATCCACAAAAGCAAGTTCACGCGTGCCCGGAATCCATGACTCATGCGTAATCCATTCATTTTTTTTAACATTACGAACATAAAGTCTTCGGTTTCCTGTGCCATCTCGATGGATAACCCACACACGGTCAGTCAATGGACCCGCATAATAGAGCAGATTTGAATCGTCGGGGCAAAATTGTAGGTGTGCAATGCTATCCCTACAAAGGATAATCTCGTGATCGCCCGTATCTGTATTCACAATAGCGAGTGCGGACTCATTCCCCATCTTAAATCGGACTGCCCACCATTTGTCATCATGGCTGAGTGCGGTTGTCCCCATCGCAGCTGCGACCATTCCCTCATCACGCATTTCAGCTGCTGAGAAGTTAACCAATTCGCGCTCTTCCAAAGTTTCTAAGTCAAGTCGCCAACCACTTGTACCAGCGGTAAAAAACACCGCTTTACCATTATGGGAAGGATGCATTGACCATTCACTGAGGTCGGTTCTGTCGGTTAGTTGCCTGAGTTCACTTGTCCCACGTTCTTCAGCAAAAATCTGCGGTGTGCCGGTCCGGTTTGATATAAAAATCAAACGTAGCATCGCATCATCATACGCAGGGATAAAAAAGAACGGATGATGGTGATGGGCAGAGGCAGTGGTTACTTGACGAATGCGCGTGCCGGTACGTCTATCGTAAAAAGTACGAGATTCAGATGAAGAAACAGAACCTTTCGCCATCTATCTGCCCATTTCAGTTTTATTCTTCAAAAGCAGCATCAAAAGCAACAGCAGAAGGTTCAAAATCGTAACCTTTTACTGCACCACATGCTTCACGTGCGCCATGTTCACGATCCATCCCGCTGTCTTCCCATTCAATAGAGAGCGGTCCATCGTAACCGACATTGTTCAAGGCACGGATGATCTCTTCAAAATTTATATTTCCGCGTCCGATCGAGCGGAAATCCCAGAAACGTTTTGAATCACCGAAACCGAGGTGTCCACCGAACACACCAGATAAACGCGGTGTCTCTGCCCACCAAACATCCTTCATGTGAACGTGATAAATACGATCACTTAGACGCTCAATGAATGCCACATAATCAACGCCTTGATATCCGAGGTGGCTTGGGTCATAGTTGAAACCAAAGGTTTCTCTACCATTGAGTGCTTCAATAGCGCGCTCAGCGGTAACAATGTCAAATGCGATTTCAGTGGGATGGACTTCAAGCCCGAACTTAACATCGACTTCATCAAAAACATCAAAGATCGGATTCCAACGGGCAGCAAAATCTTCAAAGCCAGCGTCAATTTGCGCAGGGTCTACCGGTGGAAATGAATAAAGTAGATGCCAGATAGAGCTTCCTGTAAAGCCATTTACGACATTAACACCAAGTTTCGCTGCTGCGCGTGCTGTGTTTTTCATCTCTTCTGCAGCGCGTTCCTGGACACCAGCTGGATCACCATCTTCCCAGATTTGTTCCGATAGAATTCCTTGATGTCGACTATCAATATTATCACAAACTGCTTGTCCAACGAGATGGTTACTTATTGACCAGACTTTCAATCCGTATTTTGTGAGCAGATCATGTCTACCTTGGCAGTAACTATCGTCAGAAAGTGCTTTGTCCACCTCAAAGTGGTCACCCCAGCAAGCAAGTTCTAAACCGTCGTATCCCCACTCGCTGGCTTTTTTTGCTAAGTCTTCTAATGTTAAATCTGCCCATTGTCCTGTAAACAGAGTCACAGGTCTTGCCATATTACTTCTCCTTTTTTGTTTATAGCAGGATTTCAACCTAATCTATCAATCCGTGTGCGGTTTCAACCCCAAAATCTTAATCCTTGTCTTAAGCTGGCGGTGTGTATCTCGCATCAATCCAGCCGCGCTGTTTCCCACTTTCCACTGCAGTATTGATGAAATGGACACCGCGTGCGCCATCTTGCACAGTTGGAAAATCGGTATCAAATTCACCTGGGGACTCACCAGCAATTTTGGCTGCCATTGTGCGGGCAGCATTGACGTATATGTTCGCGAATGCTTCAATAAACGCCTCTGGATGTCCAAACGGAATACGAGAATTATGTTGCGTAATTTCTGCAAGGTAATCATTACCACGTTTGTAGACCTGTTCAGGGCCGTCAGGAAAACGGACAGAGAGGTAATTCGGATTTTCTTGATGCCATTCCAATGATGCATCTGTTCCGTAAACACGAATACGAAGATTGTTTTCTTCACCTACGGAGATTTGTGAAGCAAACAAGACTCCGCGAACGCCGCTTTCATAATGAACTAACAGATTGCCATCGTCCTCTAATAGACGTCCTTGGACAAAAGTGGTCATGTCTGCGCAGATTTCTTCCATTTCAAGCCCAGTGATATAGTGTGCCAAATTTTCCGCGTGTGAGCCGATGTCTCCAATACAAGATGAGGCACCAGCCTGTTTTGGGTCTGTTCGCCATACTGCTTGCTTTGCACCTTCATTTTCCAAAAATGTGGAGAGCCACCCTTGCGGATATTCAACCACAATTTTACGAATCGTTCCGAGTTTTCCATCTTGGACAAGTTCACGTGCTTGCTTGACCATCGGGTAACCTGTATAATTGTGGGTCAGTGCAAAGATTACATCATGTGATTTAACGAGGCGACAGAGGGATTCGGCATCTTCAACTGTTGTTGTCATCGGTTTATCACAGACAACGTGGAATCCGGCTTCTATGAAGGTTTTGGCAACATCAAAATGAACGTGATTGGGTGTAACAATTGAGACAAAATCTATGCGTTCACCTTCAGGGAGTTGGCTCTCTTTTTCTGCCATCTCCTTATACGAGCCGTAAACACGGTTTTCATCAAGAAAGAGTTCTGCGCCTTGTTGTCTCGATTTTTCTGGAGAGGATGAAAATGCCCCAGCGACCAGATCAATTTCTCCATCAAGTGCAGCAGCTTTGCGATGCACAGCGCCGATGAACGCATCCGGTCCACCGCCTACCATTCCATAACGGACTTTCCTTCCAAGTGGCATATTGCGTATCCATTCCTTATATTCGGTGTGCGATAACTTATGCATGCTACAATCTGCGATATATCAGCACACGGGATAAAATAATTTCTTGTTCAGGACTTAACGTATTCCCCTCGCTTGCGGGGATAAAGGGGGATCCATCCTTGAAAAGACAATATTCTAAACATCGGATGCCCGAATTTGCGTAAGTCCTATTTATAATTTTATCAAATGCTGTGACAATTGGCAAGGAAAAGTTGAGTATAAGTATTTTGGCAAGAATATGTGCTTTATCTATTGTAAGACAGGTTACCACATTCC
This sequence comes from Candidatus Poribacteria bacterium, assembly GCA_003635185.1. Taxonomy (GTDB): domain Bacteria; phylum Poribacteria; class WGA-4E; order WGA-4E; family WGA-3G; genus MSPOR6. The sequence continues at coordinate 40,077 of PYJA01000006.1, forward strand.
GCTATTCTGTCACGAGGTATTTTGGGTGGGGTTTAATATTTCTGGATAGTGGAATTCACTAGACATTATAATCATTTAAATTGAAGGTGTTTTATAGCACCAAGGTCTGAAATTCAATCTAAAGTTGTGTAATCCACAACATGTTTCCATGACTAAATCACTAAACCCTTTTTTCCAGTTGCGCAGTTTATCTTGGACGATGCGGTATCTTTTTATAGTGAACTTTGAAATTATTGGGGCACTTTGATAACCTATTATGGAACATAATGGACAATAGAAGGGGTAGCATAAACTTTTAGTTTGATGCCCAAACCGCAATCTGGATGAAGATTAAAAAATAAATTGGGTAATTTGGCAAGGTTAGGAAACCTTGCCAGCAGAGATGTACACCTGCTGCTGGTGAGGTTTCCTAACCTCGCCCCCTTACCGAAATATCTATTTAAACTCCATGCAGATTGCGGTACAGAAGTGTCCCATTAATTGTCCGTTTTACTATATACCACTAATCACATGTTCTGCTTGTATGCGTCCAGATGAAATGAGACGATTGTTTTCTTTTTCTTCAAGGGTCCGTTCTCTCCCT
>PYJA01000007.1 GCA_003635185.1 Candidatus Poribacteria bacterium
CAAATACCGTTATTTATAGGCTGCATCCGCACTGGGCCCCGGATAGTGCCTACATTTTGTATATAGAAAGAACGCACGATTTATTACCGGATGGAAAAATTCTTTTTAATTCTGTGAAACTTGTGATTCGCCATCGGTTTCTTGACATACAGCAGGATATTAAATTTCCAGAAGGCTATCATATTCAAACTGTATGTTGGATGTCTAATGGACAGGAGGTCCTTTTCTCTGCTGCGAATTCCGAGGAAGCATACCGCCAAGGACTTTATGAAATTTACCGGTATCATCTCAAAAGTGGAGAGATGACGAACCTAACAAACCATCCAGCACGCGATTATGAGCCGCATTGGATAAGCAACACGTTAGATGTTTTCCCATTTGGTAAACTTACCCTTCAGTGGGGGCAACTGAAACAAATTGAATGATGTAGATACCCAACTTGATCTGCACCTACGCGTTCTTTTCTTAATTCCGTTTGGATATTACCTTCAAGTATATCTTAGAGTTGAACTCGCGTTCCTATTATAGGTGAGGAATTCAGGAGGCATTTTTATGAATGTACAGTCAGGACTTACGCATTTTCTCTTAAAGTCCCACTGATAAGGGGGATTTAGGGGGTTAAATGCCCAATTTCTGCCTATTGGCCCCCTAACCCCCCGCAAGCGGGGGAATGCGTAAGTCCTGTATGGTTATATCCTTTTGGTCATTAAGACGCGTTCGACACCAATTCGGTGCGCGAGTATATATCCTGCAAGCACAATTCGCAATCAATTGAACGCAGCGACACCACATCACTGAGTCCCTGGTATTCGGTCTTTACCCATTCAGCCTTTTGACGAATATAGTGTTCAACGCTAACCTGGTCCTGTGAAACAAGGAGGTATTCTTGTAACGAATCAAGCTGCTTATAAAATTCAAATTTCTCACCTCTGTCATACATCTCTGTTGAAGGTGAAAGAACTTCTATCACAACCCTTGGATTTAGTAGTGTATCAAAGACGTTATCCTCAAAGCGGGGTTCTTCACAAGCAACGACAACATCTGGATAAAAGTATGAGTTTGTTGAATGAATACTTACGCGCATATCACTGGAATGGACTTCACACTTATGTCCCTTCAATTGGTCACGGAGTTCTCCAAAAATATCACCCGTGATAAAACTATGTGCACGACTTGCGCCGGACATAGCAATTATCTGTCCTTTTAGGTATTCGTGTTTTGTGGTCGCCTTCCGTTCAAAAGAGATATATTCTTGAGGCGTAAGATAAGTCCGCGCTGCAGCTGATGACATAAATCCCTCCAGAAATTCTTATAGATTAACCCAAGTTGCTACCTATAAGTTTTTAGACATGGAAACACCGTTTTTTATAGAGAATAATCCATTTTTCGCAAGATTCCGTAGCGTCCACTGTTAGTTTGCGTTCTCATAGGCACAATCTAACAGATTGTGCTACTATGTGGTATGTGGCAACTTAGGTTAGATTAGCAAAATAGGGGAACAAAAGCTTGGACAAATGCCGTATGCGCCTTCCACGTTGATTCTCGGAAAAACGTGTGATGTATATAGTCCCAAATAGGATTCCTGTCCAAACCGTTGACCAAATATTTCATATTAGTTTGATTTGTGTTATTCTCTTAGTGATTAAAACTAAGGCTCACTCAATGCAAATTCCGTGCGTGAATATATATCCTGCAAACGCAACTCACATCCAATTGAACGCAACAGCACAACATCGTTCAGTTCCTTATACTCACGCTTCAGCCACTCAGTCTTTTGGTGGCAGTAGTGTTCTACTCTAATTTGATTTTGAGAAACAAGAAGATATTCTTGTAACGATTCAATCTGCTTATACTCCTCAAATTTCCTACCCCTATCATAGGTTTCAGTTGAAGGCGAAAGCACCTCTATTATGAGAGTTGGATTAAGGAGCGTGTCAAAATTATTATCCTCAGATATGGGTTCACCACAGAAAATAACAATATCCGGATAAAAATAGGAGTCTGTTTGTGTAACCTTTACGCGCATATCGCTTGCAGCAACTTGACACCTTCCTCCCATCAATTGGATATTAAGCTGGGTGGCAGTATCCAACATGATGAAATTATGCGCGAAACTTGCACCGGACATTGCCATTATTTGTCCTTTTAGGTATTCGTGTTTTGTGGTCGCCTTGCGTTCAAAAGAGATATATTCTTCAGGCGTAAGATAAGTCCGCGCTGCAGCAGATGACATAAGTTCCTCCAATCATTTCCTTTATAAATTTGACAATAAAGTGGAATTACTATTCAGGATACCAAATCTTAAGTCCTAACTTCATTGGCTCATGTCAAGAATATGTGCAAATTAAAATTTAACCTCTACGGTTATTGGCTTCATGAGAGGGGTGGCACATACTTTTTACATGAGCCACTTCATTATATCATGATTCCATTTTTCGTTATAGCCAAAATAATTGTTTGAAAAAATGTTGAAAATATGTTATAATCCAACGCAAAACGAAAAACGATAGGAGTTAATGCATGTCAGATCAGTATCAACCCAAACCTGAACACAAGTTTACTTTTGGGTTGTGGACCGTGGGAAACCCAGGACGTGATCCATTCGGAGACGTGGTTAGACCCCCTTTAAAACCGACCTATAGCGTCCAGAAGTTAAGCGAATTAGGCGCGTACGGAGTCAACTTACACGATAACGACCTGGTTCCATTTGATGCCTCAGCCGCTGAACGCGATAAAATTGTTAGTGAATTCAAAAAAGCACTTTCCGATCACGATATGAAAGTGCCGATGGCAACGACCAACCTCTTTTACCATCCAATTTTCAAAGATGGTGCGTTTACTGCTAACGATCCAAAGGTCAGAGCGTTTGCGATGCAGAAAACGTTGAACGCTATTGATCTCGGTGTAGAACTTGGTGCAACAATATATGTATTTTGGGGTGGACGCGAAGGCGCAGAAGTGGACGCCGCTAAAAACGGTCCAGACACCGTAAAATGGAACCGTGAGGCGATGAACTTTTTCACGCACTACGTCAAAGACCAAGGCTATGACCTCAAATTTGCTTTAGAAGCCAAACCGAATGAACCTCGTGGCGACATCTATCTCCCTACAACAGGACACATGCTTCACTTTATTGAGACGCTTGATCATCCTGAAATGGTTGGTGTTAACCCCGAATTCGCTCATGAAACAATGGCAGGCTTGAGTTTTATCCACGGAGTCGCACAGGCTTATGAGGCTGGTAAACTTTTCCACATTGACCTCAACGACCAAAAAATGAGTCGATTTGATCAGGATTTACGTTTCGGGTCAGAAAACATAAAAAGCGCGTTCTTCCTTGTAAAATTCCTTGAAGATGTTAACTGGGATGGCAACAGACATTTTGATGCGCACGCATACCGAACTGAAGATGAACAGGGTGTTTGGGACTTCGCTGCGGGGTGTATGCGCAGCTACCTGATACTAAAAGAGAAAGCACGTCGGTTCAATGAAGACGCTGAGATTCAAGGCATTCTTGCCGAACTGCAGGCACGTGATCCTGAACTTGAAGCACTTATGGCAAATTACAGTGCTGAGAACACGGAAAAACTGAGAAAGATCGATTTCCAACCGAATAAGATTGCTCAGAAAGGGCTTGGATACGAAAAATTAGATCAGCTTACTTTTGAAATTTTAACCGGAATTAGATAAATCTAACTCTCACTACGACTACATTGAATAGTCGGAGTTTTGCGTATGAGTACATTAATTATTGCTGTATTAAGTTTTGTCGGCTTTATTGTTGCATACAATACGTATGGCAAGTGGTTAGCGAGAAAAATTTTCGGCTTAGACCCTGAAGCGACAGTACCGAGTCAAGAGCTCAAAGATGATGTCGACTATGTGCCTACTAAAAAAGAGATCATTTTCGGGCATCACTTTACCAGCATTGCAGGCACTGGTCCAATCGTCGGGCCAGCCATTGCTGTCTTTTGGGGTTGGCTGCCAGCGTTGCTCTGGGTTGTTATCGGATCGGTATTTATCGGTGCTGTTCATGATTTTGGCGCGTTAGTCGTTTCACTCCGCAACCGGGGACAAAGTGTCGGTGAAGTCGCTGGTAGAATGATCGGCCCGCGTGCTAAATTTTTGTTCCTATTCGTTCTCTTTATGGGCTTGACCATTGTCCTTGCTATCTTCGGTTTGGTCATTGCCTTGATTTTTTCCTACTATCCTGAGTCAGTCTTATCGGTCTGGGTGGAAATCCCGCTCGCTATAGCTATCGGTGTCTGGATTTATCGCCGCGGTGGCAATATCCTTGTCCCTTCTATCATTGCACTCGGCATCATGTATATTGCCATGGCTGTCGGTGCGTACGTTCTGCCGATAGACTTAGGAAAATGGCTCGGCATTGATTTGCTTGGACAAACCTACTTAAACGTTGTCGTAATTTGGACGTTGGTACTTTTTGTCTACTGCTTCATTGCCTCCGTGCTGCCGGTATGGACACTCTTGCAACCTCGCGATTTCATCAACAGTCATGAGTTGGTATTAGCATTGGTGCTTTTAGTGCTTGGGCTTGCCATTGCAGGTTTTACAGGCAAAGCAGACCTTTTTGCCTCTGCTCCCGCAGTCGCAAAAGACATTCCTCCCGATGCCCCGCCGATTTGGCCCTTCCTTTTCATTACAATTGCGTGCGGTGCAGTCAGTGGGTTCCACTGCATGGTGAGTTCTGGCACATCCAGTAAACAGGTTGCCTCCGAAAGTGATGCACAATACGTTGGATACGGGGCAATGCTACTTGAAGGTGGTCTTGCCGTTGTTGTCATTATTGCCTGCTGTGCTGGTATCGGTATGGGCATTTTCGATCGTCCCGATGATGCCACAAGTCCGGGTGGTTACAAGTTCCAACCTATTTTCAAGGAAGGAACCGCACAACCCGTTGTTAATCGAGATGCATGGAGAACTCGATATGCAACCGGTGAAAAAGTAACAAATGCAGATGGCACAACAACAATTGTTGGTGGTGGTTGGGCAAGCCACAAACTCAGAGAAAAGGTCAGTGCGTTTGTTGATGGTGGTGGCAATTTCCTTGCAGCTCTCGGCATTCCGCTCAAAATGGGCATTGCGATCATGGCTGTACTTGTTGCCAGTTTTGCTGCCACAACCCTGGATACTGCAACACGATTACAACGATATGTCATTCATGAACTCGCGCAGACTGTTAACTTCAAGCCATTGACAAATCGATATATTGCGACTGCGTTTGCATTGATGCTTGCGGCGGCTGTTGCGTTGTTGCAAGGATCAGGTGGGCCCGGTAGTGGTGGTATGACGCTATGGCCCCTCTTCGGTGCAACAAATCAACTCTTAGCAGGATTAGCCTTTATGGTCATCGTTTTCTATCTTGTGCGCCGTAACAAACCGATTTGGTTCGCTTTCCTTCCGATGATAGTGATGCTCCTCATGCCCGCTTGGGCGATGCTACACCAAATGTTTGTTCCAGAAACAGGATGGTTGGCTAAAGGCAATTACCTGCTCTTCGGATTCGGTGTTGTCGTTGAGGCATTACAAGTTTGGATGGTTGCTGAAGGTGTCATCGCATGGCGAAATGCGCGCGGCAATTACCCGGAACTTCCTCCGTTAGAAACAATTGCTGCTGATTAAATGAGTAGGCTCATGTTGAGACTAAGTGTAAACTGCACGTAGGTGCGGAGTCTCCCTACCCGATTACTCCTCTTATCATATCCTCTTCCATCCACTGTTGACAGATAGAATAGGTTCTAACAGGACGATGCCAGCAGAATGGCAGCGTTTGGCTATAGGACATCGATATACTGATTCAAATAAAACACTTCACCAGACAGTCAATTAAAATCCGCGAAATCCGCGAAATCCGAGGAATGCCTAAAGCAGCATGCACGTATGGCATGCTCCATGATTCATACCGTTGATTTGGCGCTAATCCTGCGATTCAGACAACACACATACCAAAAACTTTACATATCCGTTCTAAATAAATGATTGACAAAGGCAATCATAACATGTAAAATTATATCCAAAAGTGGTCATAATTAAAAACGTTCGTTGTTGAGAGTTTATGTCTCTGATTTAGGCGTGTTATGCCCATGTTTTCAATCAGTAAGGAGTGTATATGTCAACAAAAACAAGAATTGTTTTCGTAGCGGGAAGTGCCAGCCATGGCAGCGGATCGCATGAGCATCCGGGTGGATGTGCTTTCTTAGCAGACCAGTTGAACGAAGTTGTGGAAGGTATGGAGGCAGTCGTGCATCAGGGATGGCCTGCAGATGCAACAGCTTTCGCTGACACAGATGCGATTATAGTTTATTCAGATGGTGGAGGAGGACATCTCAGCATTCCTCACCTTGACCAGATTTCTGAATTAACCGCACAGGGAATCGGACTTGCAATGCTACACTATGCAGTTGAAGTGCCGAAAGGTGAACCAGGAAATTGTTTCTTAGATTGGATAGGTGGCTACTTTGAAACGCATCTCTCTGTCAATCCGCATTGGACAGCAGAATTTACCGCTTTCCCAGAGCATCCGATAACACGCGGCTTAGTTCCGTTCTCATTAGATGACGAGTGGTATTATCACATGCGGTTTCGTGATAATATGCAAGATGTTACACCCGTGTTAAGCGCAATCGCGCCAGAGTCAACACTGCAAAGACCCGATGGACCTCACAGTGGTAATCCACATGTTCGTGCATCTGTTGCAAAAGGAGAACCGCAACATCTTGGATGGTGCGTTGAGCGCCCTGACAGCGGACGCGGATTCGGATTTACCGGTGGACATTATCATAAGAACTGGGGAGACGATAATCTCCGCAAGTTTATCCTCAACGCTATTGCTTGGACAGCAAAGGTAGAGATTCCCGAAGATGGAATATCTACGCCAACACCGACAGAAACAGAGTTGAATTCGTATTTGTAGTGTTTTATTGTGAATTTCGAAAAAATAGGCATTTCACAGAATAAATTCGGATAGACTCCAGCTCTGATGGGTGTGGTTTCCTAACTAATGCACAATACCTTGGGTCATTCTGTCAATAACATTGTCCAAGTCAGAAATAGAGTTAATAGATAGGATATCGTTATGTCAAAAATAGAAGATTTTGCTTTCTATGGTGCTTCTGGGAGCCAATATATTTTTCAAGTCTACCCTATCGGAACAGAATTCAAAGATATTGGAGGCATTTATATCTTCACAAGACGTGAGATAAATTTCCGTGGCGGAGCCACTCATAATCTATTGTATATTGGGGGAACGAATTCGCTTCCCAGCAGACTTACGAGATTACATCATAAATGGGAAGCTGTTTTCCGAAATCGGGGTAATTGCGTATGTGTTTATTCAGAACCTCATGACTTGGATCGAAACAGGATTGAAAATGATCTAATTCATAAGTATCAACCGCCCCTCAATAAGAGATTAGAATGAAAAGTTTGATAAGACGCTTTTGGCGAGTCATGGAACGTTTTTGGGGCAATACGAAACGTTTTGGGCGAAGTGTGAGAAGTTTTTGGCGTGAAAACAAAGCAGGTGCTGCTCTGTTTTTACTTACGGTTGTGGTTGCAGTTTACACATATATTGTGATAAATTCCCAAGCAGTTCAGACTTGGAAACAAGATATTGAAGATATTTCAACTTTTATCCCTGTGGCAGGGGTAATTGTAGGCGCGCTAATAGGAGGTGTTGATTTTATCATGTTTTTGTCAGATTGGTATAGCGAAAGACAACAGAAACGTATTGAGGAAGCTGAAGCGGAAGGTATTGTGAAGGGAGCGGCAAAATACTATGCTGCGGTAAAAAATTGGAATGACCGAAGAATTGAGGCTGAAAGCAAAGGTGAAGATTTTGACGAGCCTATGCCGACTCCACAGAATGTACAGGAGGCGACCCCTGTTGAAAAAACGACTTATGATCATTCTGCAGACGACACTATTGCAGATTGAGGCACACAATTTTAGAATTAGCAATCTATTTTGACGCGTTGGACGGAATTGCAATTCTCAATTTTTAAGGCGTTTAGTCACGATTCGGAGATCATTTCTATAGAAAAGTGTCTGCTAATCCCTACAATTTACTATAGTTATACCTTGTGTGACGGAAGCAAAGAACGGTAGGGTTAGAACCACACTTATTCATGACTATATCAGGAGATAAATATGGATCAGGAACAACTTGATTATCTTTTCGATCTACAGGGATATTTAATTTTGGAGAATGCGATTTCGGAAGAAGACCTTGCTGAGATCAACAAATGGATTGATACGCATTGGGAATATGTCGAGGATCCATGGGAGCCCAATTCCGGGGATCGACGGATTCCACGCTGGATCGGTAATATTGAAACGCATACCTACAATATAGAAAACGGTGTCAATTTTCAGAATATCATTGAAGGTGGAGAGGTATTTGAAAAGTTAATTGACCATCCTGTGTGGATAAATCTTGTTCGGAAATACGTTCATGAAGTAAATGGACTATCTATCCATGAGAATTTTCTCAACGTTCGCGGACCAGGGGGTTTTATCCATATTCACTGTGGTGGACATGTTCCCTTGAGTTACCTGACGTTCCGCCAGATCAATACAGGCGAATGGTTAGTGGGGCAGATTAATGTTCTGATGGCACTCAACGATATTGGTCCGGGAGATGGCGCACCAGTGTTAATCCCTGGCAGTCATAAGTGCAGTGAAATTCATCCGCGTTTGAAACACGATGGAAAGGGGATTGTTTACGACGGTTATAGTGGTAAACCTGCAGGGACAGCCTTTGCAACGCAGGAGGTGCATCTGAAGGCGGGTGATGTGGTAATGTTTACCGATGCAATTACGCACGGTTCAGCAGAGCGGACGAATCCCGGTTATCGCCGGTCAATTGTCTACCGTTATTCTCCCAAATATGTCCGTGAACGTTTTGATTATCCACATTCAGACGAGTTGTTAGCACGGTTGACTCCTGATCAACGTAAGATTATCCAACCGAATGCACCGCGAAGACCGCCACAAGTTGTATAGTCCTTAAGCACTTTCAGAAGTTCAGTTGAAGGTGGCAGCTTCGGATAATTGTATTACCATCCGTAAATAATTAGCATATAATTTCGTTATAAATTCATCTAACTGCAATCAGTGGAGGGTATTCTAAAATGTCTACAATTCAAGAAATTACGGCAGCATTGCAAAACTTGAGTACCGACGAACTACGACACATTGAGCAGGCTATTCATAATTTATATCGGACTCGAGATGATTATATCATCTATGATGATAACTACGGTATTTGGACGGAGCATGATCAAAATTTAGCAGCAGCAGTTTTTAGATTGCTTGAAAAAGAAGAGGCTTTGGATGATAATGCCAATCCCTAAACGCGGAGAAATTTGGCTTGCTGACTTGGGATTCGCTGCGAAAACTCGACCAGTATTAATTCTTAATACGCCTTTTTCAGATTCTGATTACGCCCTATATACCGTCGTTCCACATACAACAAGCACAAGAAATTCCGCATTCATGGTTACACTTTCTGTAACTGGATTAAAGCCTGGTTCTTTCAACATCCAAGGATTGACAGCAGTTTCACCCACCGTGTTTATACGCAAATTAGGAAAATTGCAGCCTAATCAAATGGAATTAATCGAAATTAGTGTAAAAAAAATGGCTTGGGTTCCAGTAATCTTCTGTGTAATCAGAAACTCTATTTGATATGAAAACCCCGCAAAAAACGCTCTGGGGCGGACGTTTTAGCACCAGCCTCACCTCAGAAACAGTAGCATTTACACACTCTATTGAAGCAGATACTCGCCTCATTGGGGCCGATATCTGGGGGAGCCAAGCACATGCGATTATGCTTGCACAGCAAGGGATTATCTCCGATACTGATTTATGTGAGATTTTGCGTTGGCTCCGTGAGGCAGAAGAGGATTATCAAAACGGAAACTTCACACTTGATCCGAACAAAGAAGATGTGCACATGAACGTTGAGTCATATCTGATTGAGAACGCTGGACGCGAATTCGGGGGTAAACTCCATACTGCGCGTTCTCGCAACGATCAGGTACTTGTAGACGCGCACCTCTATATTCGAGAAGAGATTCTCAATATCCAGCGCGGTATCTCAACATTGTGTGATGCGTTCCTAAGTATTGCAAAAGAGCATGTTGACACTTTCATGCCCGGTTATACACATACACAGCATGCCCAACCGATTAGTCTCGGATTTTGGGCAACTGCTTATGTAAGCATGTTTTTACGAGACCAGAAACGGCTGCAAGCTGCTTACGAACTTGCCAATATGAACCCGCTTGGTGCGTGCGCCTTAGCTGGCACAACCTTCCCAATTGACCGACATCTAACAACGAAACTGCTCGGGTTTGATACTCCACATGAACATGCGCTTGATGTGATCAGCAGTCGAGATTTTATAGTAGAAACCCTTTTTGCGCTGTCGCTTGTGATGGCAAATCTATCGCGGATTAGCGAAGAGCTGATATACTGGACGACTTATGAATTTGGTATAGTGGTGCTTGATGACGCATATAGTTCAGGAAGTTCTATCATGCCGCAGAAGAAGAACCCGGACATCGCAGAACTTACACGGGGCCGCACAGGACGCGTCTACGGCGCACTGTTGGACCTATTGACAAATCTCAAAGGATTACCGATGGGATACAACCGTGACTTTCAAGAAGATAAACCGCCTTTATGGGAAGCGTTTGATATTGTAAAAGCATGCCTCGGTGTCTTACCGCAGCTCCTCAGCACGGCAGAATTCCAAACAGAACGAATGGCGGAATTGACAAATGCTAACTTCGCGACAGCAACAGAGTTAGCGAATTATCTGGTTAAGGAATATCAAGTTAGTTTTCGTGAATCTCACGAGATTGTCGGTTGGCTTGTGGGACAACTGGTTCAGCAGGAAAAAACGTTCACTGATTGGGAGTTAACTCAATCACTTTTGAAACAAAAAGATATTGACATACCGATTTCACAACTGAAACAGATTCTGGATGCAGAATTGGCACTTCAGAATAATCAAAGTCTCGGTGGTACATCACCTGCTGAGGTGAGTCGAATGACAGAGCGTTTTGAAGAACATCTGAGCGAAATTGCGATGTATATTTATACTTGTCAGACGCAAATTGAAAATGCACATAAAGAAACACTACGTATCATTGATGAAGTTTTGGGGAATCAATAGAAAATTGTAAAGGACTTTTCCATGACCCGAGCAGAGGCACTTGAGATTTTAGGATTAGATTCGAATGCTTCGTTAGACGATGCAAGAAAGGCTTATCGTACGTTAGCTAAAATCTATCATCCAGATAAAAGTTCCTCCCCTAATGCCACAGCGATGTTCAGGATCGTTTTTGAAGCGTGGGAAGTTATCCAGAACACTGCTGATGAACAATATGCCGAGACAGAGGTAGGGCAAAAACAAACTTCAGAAGAATCTGCACACAAACGAGACGAAGAAGAACAGCGAAGACAAAACAAAGAAGCACAGCAGCAGGCAGAGAGAAAAGCTACACAAGCTGAGGATCTCAAGGATAGGGATAGAATTTTTGAGTGGTTTGTGGAAGAAAAGATCCGATCTCGTTCTTGGCTAACATGGTTTATAATTTCTCTCTTTCCTTGTTTGATAATAATGATTGGTAGTTGGCTGGGAGTAAGTGGATTTTCCGGTAGTATAGAGGATTTTTCGACCAATAAAAACTTTATTAAATTCTTGCTTGGAAGAAAACTGTTCACTGACAGTGAACCTATAGATTGGATATATTTTGGAGGAGGTAGTTTATTAATAAGCTTTTTTGTAGCTGCTATCCTAGGTCCCATCACTGGATCAGTTATCATTAAAATCAGAAGATGGTTCAAATGATACAAATTGAAGAAGCCACCATCAACACTGCAAATGGTTGGCAGTGTTTTGGGAGTGCCGGTTTAAAACAATATTGTAAGAGGAGGAATATAAGGAATCAATGCGCACAGGTCCGTACAAACTATTGCGAGATTTTGCACAGAAACATCCGAATACCAGATCGGCACTCAACCATTAGTATAGATTGATAAACGGAAGAAATTTCCGTTCGATTGCAGAGTTGCGCGAGGTCTTTCCTCACGCTGACCGAGTTGACGGTTGGACTGTTTTCAATATTGGAGGGAACAAGGCTCGCCTCATTGCAACTATCCACTACGATCAGCAGATAGTGTTTATTCGTCATGTGTTAACCCACGCTGAATATGATAGGTGGAGGCCTTGACAAACATTATTAGGATTGCTATTGATAAATTTAGGAGTTATACTATGTCTACCGAAAAACACGATGCATCTAATGTAGCACAAGTTGAATTTGAACACAATATTTCGAGTGATTCTCGATCCTTTGCAGCAGCATTGGGTATTTTAAACAATGCAATTGGTAAATGCCAAGATAACACCATCGTAGCCTTAACGGAAAACGATTACGAGCAATTGGTAGTCCTGCTCGGAGAATTAACAGACGTGGTACGTGACGACGAAGATCATCTCCTTACTCCATTGACGCAATTCGTTTTTGGGCTTATTGAAAATTATGAACGTAAACACATTCCAGAGTTGGCAGAACTTGGATAAATGAAAACCGAGTGCTCCAGTAATCCTGACAGAAGAACACTTTGCGTTAGATAATAGACAACGCGCGTCACCCCCTACACAGGAGATTAGAAAATTGAAAGACAAATTAATTGTCGCCTTGGATACGGATGATGGTGAAGAGATTAACTGGCTATCTGGAACGCTTATGGATATAGTCGGTTGGTTTAAGATGGGCTTTCAGGCGTTCAGTGAGCTTGGAATAGAAGCTTTTCCATGGTTCGATCAGAACGGATATAAAGTCTTTGTTGACCTAAAATTCCACGACATCCCGAACACGGTAGCGCGTGATGTCGGCATGATGACGAAACATGGCGCAAATATGATTAACATGCACGCCTCCGGTGGGCTTGAAATGATGCAAACTGCCAGAAACAGTGCCGATAATGCCGCATACAAAGCAAATATTCCGAGACCTATTCTGCTCGGTGTGACTATTCTGACGAGCATTGATGAGACCGGATTTCAGCAAAATTTCGGCTCAGAACGGCAACTTACAGACCAAGTAGTCTATCTCGCACAATTAGCACAGGCAGCAGGATTAGAAGGTGTTGTCGCATCGCCATTGGAGATTGAACCGATACGGAAAGCATGTGGAGATAATTTTCTGATTGTCACACCCGGTATCCGTCCGAAATGGGCAGCCCCAGGAGATCAGCGGCGTATCACAACGCCCGCAGAGGCGATTGACCGCGGGGCAGATTTTATCGTTGTCGGTAGACCCATTATTGAAGCGGATGACCCGTTAGAGGCTGCCCAAAAAATTTTAGACGAAATGAGAGGAATGTAAGATTATGAACATAGTTTGTATCTGTTTAGACACTTTTCGAGCGGACATCATTGGTGAAGGCAAAAAATTTAGTCACGTGCAAACACCGAACCTTGATGCGTTTGCATCAGAGAGTGTCCGTTTCACACGCGCATTTGGTGAAGGACAACCGACGCTGCAAATACGCCGTGGCAACTTTACGGGAATGCGGAGTTTTCCGTGGAAATATAACTTTGATCGACGTGGACATTGGCATCACGCCCCCGGTTGGCACAAGATTCCGCCAGAGCAGGACACAATTGCTGAGGTGCTGTTGGAATGGGGTTATCTGACTGCTCTCATAGCAGATACGTACCACATGTTCAAACCGACAATGAATTTCTCTCGCGGCTTCGCGCATTTCGATTTCATTCGTGGACAAGAATCGGACAATTGGCACAGCGGCGATCCAAGACTAATTGAGGGCCTACTCCGCCAACATGTTCGTGAACCGATCAATTGGAAACGACATGCAGGCCTTGTAAATTACCTGTTATCGCAACGGCATCGTCAATCGGAGGATGATTACAGTTGTGCGCGTGTCTTCCGTGCTGCAGCCGATTGGCTTCAGGATAATCACACCGTCGGCCCGTTCTTCTTATGGGTTGATAGTTTTGATCCGCATGAGCCTTGGGATCCACCAAAATCCTACGCAGATATTTATTTTCCAGACTATTCTGGCAAGGATTTTATCACACCGGGCAGTGCTGGTGAAGGCGGCGGCCCCTCTGAAGAGGAACGCGACCGAATTGAAGCACTCTACCTCGGCGAAGTGACATTCGTTGATAAGTGGGTTGGTGTATTATTAGATAAGATTGAGCAGTTAAATATCCGTGATGAGACACTTATTGTAGTGATGTCTGACCACGGCACGCAGCTTCGTGATCACGGGAGCTTTGGCAAAGGCGCGAACAAACTACACCCATTCAATACGCAGTTGAACCTGATGATTCGGCATCCAGAGGGACCGCACGACAAGGACATTTCTGCGTTTGTGCAAAACCATGACCTGATGCCAACATTACTAAATTTTGTTGACATCCCTTGTAGTTGGACAGATGGTGAAAACATGTGGCAACTTGTCACACAGCAAAAAGCGTCCCTCCGCGAACGGATTATCAATGGGTGGGCAGGTTTTACAACGGGGAATGCTGTGGGACGCGTGAGCGTGCGGGACAACCGCTGGAACTTCTGCACTTCGGTAGGCTATAAAGACGAAAAAGGTGATCAACTCTTTGATGTTCGGAATGATCCTGAAGAAAAAACGAATGTTGCAAGCGATCATCCTGAAGTTGTCGCTGATCGGCGGCGCGATGTTGAGGCATTGATAGGACAACCTTTGCCAGGCCATTTCATTGAAGTATGTGATCCTGGGAATGCACCGATGCGGGTATGGCTGCAGAAGAAGTTGGCGGAGATGTAAAAATATGTTGTGGTGTTGCGATTATCAATTTTACCAAGAAGGAAAATTCCGAACCTTATGTACATTTGTTTCCACAAAAACTGCGGGTAAATCAGGGATCAATTTATCTTGACATCTATCCCTCTACTTATTATACTATCACAAAAAACATCGTCCACAGAAGGAGAGATTATGGCAACACAACTTGCAGCACAACTTTATACTTTACGCGAATTCACTAAAACCGAAGCCGATATTGCAGAAACCATGAAAAAGGTCAAACAACTCGGCTACGACGCTGTCCAATGTTCAGCACTCGGTCCGATTGAACCTGCAGCACTGAAAAAGATAATTGACAACGAAGGTATCACGATCTGCGCCACACATACCAGTTATGCACGGATGCGTGATGAACCGCAAGCCGTTATTGATGAGCATAATTTGTGGGGATGCAAACATGCAGCAATAGGCGGCCTCCCCGGTGAATATCGTAGCACAGAAGGGTATGCAAAATTTGCAAAAGAAGCCTCCGAAGTTGCAGCACGGCTTGCTGAAGGTGGCTTAACCTTTTCTTATCACAATCATAGTTTTGAGTTGGAACGTTATAATGGACGTACCGGACTGCAAATCTTATATGAGGAAAGCGATCCGAAATATTTTAATAGTGAAATTGATACCTATTGGATTCAGCACGGTGGGGGTGACCCCGCAGATTGGATTCGCAAGTTAAAAGGACGCGCGCACATCGTCCATCTTAAAGATATGGCAGTCGTAGGAAACTCACAACGGTATGCTGAAGTCGGCGAAGGCAACCTCAATTGGCCAGCTATCTTGGAGGCATGTGAATACGCTGAAGTTGAATGGTATATTGTTGAACAAGATTCTTGCTATGAACGCGACCCATTTGAAAGTTTAGGAATCAGCCTTAAGAACTTGCAAGCGATGGGACTTTCTTAGTGCTAAAACCATACAAACTTGGCAGAGCATTCAACGATTTTGATGTTCTGCCAAGTTTTTTGCAATCACTTTCAAAATGACTTGATCGCGATATATATTAACCTTGACAACTTCCCTATTTCATGGCAAAATCCAATCCATAAAATACAAAAACGGAGAAACATAATGGCACAATCCGACATCATCCAAACCATCCTCAAAGACAGCAACTACCACCTTGACCTATTCAACGAATCCGAAATACAGGATTTACGCCAAAAGGTGGAAGGCAGCGAGAAACCTGGTATTTACTGTGATGTTCGGAGGAAAGCGGTTCAGCTAAAACCAGAGGAGGTTGTACGTCAGCTCTATGCAGCACGACTTCTAAAACAATATCGTTACGATACAGATCGCGTTCGATTTGAACACTCGGTGAACTTCGGTAGAGAAAAGAAACGTGCTGACATTGTTATTCTTGACAAAGATCGTCCTGATACGCCCTATATTATCGTTGAGGTAAAAAAGCCGAAACTGCAAGATGGTAAGGATCAACTTCGTTCCTACTGCAACGCCACAGGCGCGCCCATCGCCGTGTGGACAAACGGACAACAGATTTCACACTATCACCGAAAAGACCCGAATTACTTTGAAGAAATTACCGATATTCCTAACGCCGATCAAACCCTCGCCGATATTCTCAATGAACGTTTTACCCTCAAAGACCTCATCATCAAGGACAAACTCGCAGCGGAGCGAAAATCCTTAAAAGACATTATTTTAGAATTAGAAGATGAGGTGTTGGCAAACGCAGGTGTAGATGTTTTTGAAGAGGTTTTTAAACTCATCTTTACCAAACTCTATGACGAATTTGAGAGCCGCTCCGACAAAGAATATATCAATCGCATTTTAAGACGGGAAATCAACACGGTTGTTCAGGAATCCACTGAACCTTACGGATCCAGAGGTGCAGATTATGAGACTATCAAGAAAGTAGTCGAAGCGATTCCAGATGACGATATGGAACGCGCGATGGAGTTTAGAAATACCGGACAAACGGATAGCGAACTGAAGTCAAAAATCCAGAATCTTTTCAATAACGCAAAAAGTCAATGGAGAGGTGTTTTCCCAGAATATTCGGAGTTTGAACTTTCCGACACGCATCTATCAGTCTGTGTCTCAAGTCTGCAAGATGTCAAGTTGTTTAACTCCAATCTACAGATTGTTGATGAGGCGTTTGAGTATCTTGTGAGTAAATCTGCCAAAGGTGAAAAGGGACAATACTTTACGCCACGACATGTAATTGATATGTGCGTGAAGATGCTCAACCCGAAACGCGGCGAGTATATGATAGACACCGCCTCCGGCAGTTGCGGTTTCCCAGTGCATACCTTTTTTCAAGTTACGGGTTCACCTTTTACCAACGCAGAAATGTCCGCACCTGACAAGCAGTATGTGCGTGATAACATATTCGGTATTGACTTTGACGAAAAGACGGTGCGCGTTGCACGAACTCTGAATCTGATTGCAGGCGACGGTGAGTCCAACGTCTTACATCTCAACACGCTCGACTATGAACGTTGGAGTGACAGAGTTGAGAGAGATAGGATATGGAATTTAACCTATGGCAGAGGATTTGACCGACTCATTGCGTTAAGAGCGGAAAAAGACCAAAACAGGTTGTTCAACTTTGATATTCTGATGGCAAATCCGCCTTTTGCTGGGGACATCAAGGAGAGCCGCATTCTCCACCAATACACGCTCGGCTTTAAAGGGAACGGCAAGGCACAAAGCAAAGTCGGTAGGGATATTCTGTTTATTGAGCGGAATTTAGACTTTCTCAAACCGGGTGGGAGAATGGCAATTGTGTTACCACAAGGCAGATTCAACAACACATCTGATAAATATATCCGTGAGTTTATAGCAGATCGTGCGCGCGTTCTGGCAGTTGTGGGTTTGGATACCAACACCTTTAAACCGCATACCGGCACCAAAACAAGCGTGCTGTTCCTGCAGAAATGGAACGAGGATCCAGACCAAGGACCGCTTTGTGAAAAAAAGGATGACTACCCTACCTTTTTTGCTGTGTCTGAAAAAGGTGGCAAGGATAACTCTGGCGATTATGTGTTCCTTCAAAACGAAAATGGGCAATATAAGTTAGACGAAAACGGGCATCTGATCGTCGAACATGACCTACACAATCATGATGGAGAATTACCAGATGGGATTGCCGAAGTTTTTATTGAATGGGCAAAAAGCGAAAATCTAAGCTTTTGGCAGTAATAACGGGTTAAAATTCAACAGTAGATTAGAACGCTTTTAGGAGAGCAATAAGAACACCAAGCGCAGCAACTCCAGCTGTCACCGTCCATTGAAGCGTCTTAATCCCTGCCTCCAGGCGATCCAGACGTTGTCCATTAGACCGAACCTCATCGCGTAGCGAGTCTAAATCCGCTTTATCAGCTTTTTGGTCTAATTTTTGATTAACAGATTTCAGTTCTGCCTTAACGTCGTTGAGTTCTGCCTTAACGTCGTTGACATCAGTCTTGAGTTCTATCTTAACGGACTTCAGTTCTGTCTTAACGTCGCCAACATCTATTTTATCGGCTTTTTCGTTTATGACATGATCCGCGCGTCCCTCAAGCCGTTCCAAGCGGATACTTACATCTTTAAGGGTTTGTAATAATAAATCGTTGAAATGATCTGACATCGGGAACCCTCCTATATTGTAGGATAACAGAAATTCGTGGTGGATGTCAAGCAATTATTAGGGATATTAATTATGCAGTATTCAATCGTTAATTTTCAATCTGTAGTTGATAGTTCCCATTCTTTGCGGCTTGATGCGGAGTTTTTCCATCCCGACTATCTGAAGATCCAACACCAACTTGAAAAAATCGGTTCACATAGGCTAATTGATTTTCAAGTCAAGATAAGACATCCTAAAGAGATAAAGCGAAATTATGTAGATGAAGGCGTTCTGTTATTAAGAGGACAAAACGTTCGCCCACTATCTATTGATCTGACATCAAATCCTGTTTACATATCAGAGGAAGATGCAGAACGTTTAAAGGAAAACACCATACGCTATAAAAACATTCTGATTATGCGATCAGGCGCAAATGTTGGTCAATGTGCTATCTATCTTGAAAATAACGATGCTATATCAATGTCCGACACTCTTATTATACAAAGCGGGAACTTGAACCCTTTTTTTCTCACTATTTTCCTCAATACTAAGTATGGTGCTAAATTTATAGAGAGAGGCAAATACGGTAGCGCACAACCTCATATTGCTCCACCTTTTTTATATCAAATTCCTATTCCAGTTTATGAATCTCTCCCAACTTTAATCGAAAAAGTCTATCTGTATTCAAAAGACATAAAGGAGTTATCCAAAACATGTTATACCGAAGCCCAAACCCTCCTCCTCTCCGAACTTGGACTTGCCGGCTGGCAACCCAAGCAGCAGTTAACCTTTGTCAAAAACTTTTCCGACATGGAAAATGCTGGACGCATTGATGCGGATTACTTCCAACCGAAATATGATGAGATTGTCAACGCTATCAATAATTATTCAGGAGGCTCTGATACATTGGGAAACCTATGTTCCACAAAAAGAGGTTCTCTAATCAAAGATTCCTTTTACGATGAAAAGAAAGGAACACCTTATATTCGCGGTGCAGATTTCTCGGGTGGAGTGTTATCAGACAATAAACTTGTTTTTATCAACTCTGAATTTGAAAGGACAAATGAAACCCAAGTTTTTGAGAATGATATTGTTTTTTCTTTAATCGGAAGTGTTGGAGAAACAGCACTTGTAACAAAAGAATTCACAGGTTCTTATATCTCAAATAATACTGGCAAAATTCATAGTAAATCTCCAAACTTTTCTATAACTCTACACGTTTTACTTGCCTCAATTATTGGAGAGTTGTACTTTGAGAAATACAAGACTCAAACCGCCCAGCCTAAGATTTCAGACAAAGATTTACATAATTTTGTTATACCAATCCTTGCAGACGAAAAACAGACTGAAATTCAGCAAAAGGTGCTTGAATCCTTTCGTTTACGCAATCAATCCAAAGACCTTTTAGAATCTGCCAAACGTGCCGTTGAGATTGCTATTGAGCAGGACGAACAGGCTGCTATTGAGTGGTTGGAGTCTGTTCAGAGAGTTGATGTTTAGCATTTATAATGCGATTGATGGACACAACATATTGATGTATAATTATAGCAAAGAAAATCGGAGGTAAATAGTCGTGTCTGATGGAAAAGCATTTTTAGAAAAAATACACATCAAAAACTTTCTGAGTTTACGGGACGTTACGCTTCCATTTAAACCGCTGACAGTGCTTGTTGGACCGAATGCAAGCGGGAAATCAAATACATTCTTGGCATTGCATCTTCTTAAAAGGATTATCGTAAGTGAAAGTTTACCTTTAGACAACTTAATGATGGATTCCCTTTGGGCTGATGAAGATCAAAAAATTTGTTTTCATCTATATACTAAAATAAAAGAAAACAAAACCTTATATCACTTAGAGATGAGAGCGAACCCCGATTTTTCCTTCCTTGATGAACAGTTATCAATCAATGATTTAAACGTGATTTCAATTCAAGATGGACAGGGAATAGTCCAAGACGAAAATGGAGAAAGTGAAACAACATTTAACTCAAACAAACTGGCTTTGGGGTCTGCTGGAAATTACGGAAACAAACCAATCACACGCGCCTTAACCGAGTTTATTAAAGAATGGGAATTTTTCGATTTTTCGACAACCTTTATACGCGGCAACCTATCATCATTTTCACCTACGGAAAAAGAGATTCGAGAATTTCCAAAACTTGACACTTATGGAATACATTTACCAAAGGTTCTTTGGAATTTGCATAATAATTCTCGAGAAAGTTTCCAAAACATTAGTGATTCTCTTGCCGCAAGTACAAATCGCGAAATAGACTACTGTAAGATTGATGGAGAAAACCAATTCTGCCTATTGGAAGGGGACAAAAATCTCCTCCCGTTACATGGAGCCTCTGATGGCATACTACGCCTAATTGCCTATTATATCTTGCTGAATGAACCGGAATTGCCGCCGCTCATTGCTATAGAAGAACCAGAACGGAATCTACATCCTGGTGCCCTCACAGACATAGCACATGTGCTTGAGCAAATTGCACAATATTCTCAGGTCATTATTACAACCCATAGTTCACAACTGCTTGATGCTTTTAATTCAGAGAGTTTGTCAGATTCACTTGGTGTTTTGCTGTTACACAACCGCCCCGGTGTCGGCACAGAGGCACTCAACCTTGAGGATTGCAGTGATAAAGGTGAAGCACTTCAAGGTTGGATAGATGATTTCGGCATCGGCAGTGCCATTTTTGATAGTGGACTCCTGCCAGACGAAATGGAGGATATATCCGAATGTCAAGCATAAGAATCTGGACTTTGGAGTCAGACAACGATGCAAAGGCAGCCGGGTGTTTGGCAAACAAGTTAACGAAATTTATGAAACTTGGACAGATACCTATAAATACATCGGGTAGACGTAAACCCTCAATAAACCTTGAGAAAGCAGTTCAGAATTACCTAAAACGAGATGATTGTTTAATTATAATTATTGACCGGGACGGACCGAGAGCGCACAGTCAACGATTGCAAGACCCTGATTCGCTTTTAAATCAGATAAAACGAATCGAAAAAGACAAACGTTATGCTAATAAAGTATTTCTCGTAGAGGCAGTACAAGAACTTGAGGCGTGGTTACTCATAGATTGTCTCGGTATCTTTTGTTATTACGCAGCCAAACGCGCCCAGTTCAGGGAAAACTGTCGCAGTAAAGTCTCAGCAAACCGACCTCTCAAACGATTAGCTGACCGTTATCAGAAAGGGAATACAGAGAACATCGTTGAAGTAGAACAAGGCGGGCGCGGAGCGAAAGAATACCTAACCGAGTTTTCTGAAAGAGTCCTTCGAGTACTGAATCCTAATCTCACGCAAAGGAACATTGATCGTGAAAAATACCAGGAAACGCGTTCTCCTGAAGTAGCCGAACATATTGAGATCAACAAAGAAACATTGCGGCGTAATAATTCTCTCAAAAAACTCGGTGATGTAATTGCCCAATTCCAGTGAAGCGCAACACAATAATGTGTTTATGTCATGTTTTTATTTTGCTGGGCATAGCATTTACGCTACATTATCACAAACTCCAAAAGCCGATGCGCTTCACGCAAAGATGCCTCTACCGTCTCTGGTGTCTCCGCGCGAGCAAAAATAAAACCGAGATACCTATCTCCTTCCGGTAAAGGCACAACCTCCCCACCAATAGGAATTGTGATGTTAACCTCCTCAATACCTTTAACGTTGTGAGCTTTCTTTCTACCGCGTACTTCACCTAAGATACCAGCTTTTGGAACAGGAATCATCATCACGCCAGCTGCCTTTTTCTCGCGAGAGAAAGTCTCTATCGGTTGTCCGATTGCATGTCGGATAACCAGTTCCTCAAGCGACATACCTGTACCAAACCGTAAAGTCCGCGAACATAACCCACCAATCGTGCGCGCAGCAATTTCAATCAAGTGTGCGCCTTGTTCATTATATCGTAATTCGGCATGCACAGGTCCGTGCCGAAGTCCTAATGCAGTCGCCGCCACTGCCGTTGCGCGATGCAGTTCACCTTGAATCTGTGTTGAAAGACGGGATGGTGTGATGTATAACGTCTCTTCAAAAAACGGACCTTCAAGCGGGTCGGGCTTGTCAAAAAGAGCAAGTGTCTTGAGTTCTCCTTTTAAGAGAATACCTTCCAATGCGACCTCTATGCCCGGAATGTAATCTTCAACCAGAAGATATTGGAAAGAATGGGTGTCTATATTTTTGGATTCCTTTACTTTGTTGAGAAGTTTCATAATGCGATGGAAAGCCTCTGTAAATTCGGTTGGATTGTCTGTCCGTATCACACCACGACTCGCTGAAAGGGAAAGCGGTTTGATAACACACGGAAAATTAATTTGTGTGCTAATTTCCTCAGCATTTTCTTGAATAGAAAAACGTCTATAGTTCGGTACAGACACACCGTTTTTCTCAAGTACCTGTCGTAAGAGGGACTTATCGCGTGTGGCTTTTGCAGATGAAACTGGGTTGTGTGGAAGCCCAAGGGCTGCAGAGGCAGTGGTGGCAAGCATGGTTGTATCATCATCTACACCGACAATAGCAGCAATAGGATGTACCTCAGCGTATTCAGTGATTGTTTGTGTGGCAGCGGTTGGATCGCGGAAGTTAAGAACTAAAGAGTCTCGCGGGGACAGGTCTGATGTCGTTGCGGGTTCTTCCGATGCAACAACAACTTCTACATTGAGTTTAAGCGCAGCATCAAGGAAGTCCGTCGCGCGGTAGGTGCGCGTAGGGAGGAGGAGAAGCACCCGCGGTTTTTCAGAGGATTGCTGTGACATTTGATAACCTTGGTTAGGAAACCGTACCTATCGTCCGGGAATAGGACAAATCCCGTTAATTGGGTGTAAATCCTATATCTTGTACCGAGCAATCATACCACTATCCCAATCACAATCTAAACAAAACATCTCCGCTGGACCTAAATACTGAATTTTTTTACCGCCACACGCTGGACATTCAGCAATTTTTTCCACCGCCTCTCGATTTTCCGATTGCTGAAAAATGTTCAGATGGTAGACCTTCATGATTCCTGAATAACGGTGTCCAAGTGGACATCTAATCAGATTAGTCTCCTCATTCTCAAAACGCTCAATCAATTCGCGGAGAAACTTAAGCGGATGGTGACAAATTGGACAAGGATTCGGTACCAATTCCTTTACGACAACAATATCCGTATCTTCCGACTGAACTGAGATAGGAGGCAACCCAAGTTGGTACTCAAGTTTGTGCGTTTCATCACTTTCCACCTCGGATCTTTCAAGGAATTCAGCAACGACTTCTGCGTAACTTTCGGGACTGAGCACCACAGCAGTTGGCACCATCGTTCCGCCTTTTAAACTTGAAATAAGTCTGTAGATGCGTTCTAAAATGGTCTGGTCCTCCTATAACCTAAGTTGCCACATAGTAGCACAATCTGTTTAATTGTGCCTGTGCAGACGCAAACTAACAGTTCGCGCTACGATATTTTCTGTTAAAAACGGTGTCTGCCTGTCTAAAAACTTATAGGCGGCAACTTGGAAATATATATAACTTAAACCCTTGTCAGTGATACTCACGACGGCTAAAGCCGTGTGCTTCTTTGAACACACAACTCTCCTGTGTGATTCCTGCTTCCATCTCTCGTGCCTCTTTCCCGAACTGCGTGAGGTCTTATTTGGACTCCACAGGCGTTTAGACTCTCTGTCTATCCGACAGCGAGGGTTCTCAAGTTTATTGCAGCGTTGACATCTCTATCTATAGAAACATCACATTGACTGCAATGATACGTTCTCTCTGAAAGTGTCAAATCGTCTTTCTTGTGTCCGCAACGGCTACACGTTTTGCTACTTGCAAAGAATTGGGCTGCTTCTGTGATAGATATGCCCCGTGCTTCTGCTTTCGTCCTAAGTTTAGAGAGAAATCCACCTAACGCACTATCCGATAACGCTTTCGCAAGTTTCCTATTCTTTAGCATATTCGTTATCTTAAGTGTTTCTATGCCAATAGCACTTGCACGATTGACAATCTCTGTCGTTGCTTTGTGATGTGCATCGGCTCGGATACAAGCAATGCGGTAGTGGATACGTTCTAATCTGTGTTTCTGCTTAAACCAATTCTTAGACTTAAACACTTTTCTGCTCAACTTGCGCTGTTCTCGTTTCAGTTTTCTCTCATAACGTTTCAAGGGTCTCGGATTATCATATTTCGTGCCATTACTCAAGGTGGCAAGTGTGTTAATGCCTACGTCTATACCGATAATAGGGTGTGTTGAGGTGTCAACAACTTCGGTGTCCTCTGTTTCCACGGTGATAGATGCA
>PYJA01000008.1 GCA_003635185.1 Candidatus Poribacteria bacterium
GCATTTGACTTTGCGCGACAGAGCAAGTGATGTCCTTGTGCGAGGATTGTTGTGAACACTTTGCGTCTATTAAAACCTCTATCAAATATGATCAAACCCGGAGGCACATTGGCACAGATGGATTTCAGCACTTCTCCGCTATTAGCTTGTTCGTCTCCCGGACACATCACCCGGGCAGTCAACGGAAACAGACGCACCCCTTGCGGCGTTTCACAAAGCCACCCGATAGCACCGAACTCGTGTCCGTGATGGAACTTGGATTGGTTCTTGTTCCGTTTGTTATAGCGTGTGTTTATGAATAAATGTGTGCCCTCTTGACAAACACCGTCATTGATAGACTTGGTTTCATCATAGGTATAGACACCTTCGCTGAAAGTTGTTTGAACTTGTCTTGTCAAAACCGATGTGAGTTCGTCAAGACACCATTTGGAACGACCCAGAAACTTCGGCAAGGACCAATAGGTTGTTTCAGGTTGTGTGGATAGATATATTTGTGTCATTGTGCCACGATGCGGAGTATTTATCAAACCTTTCACATAAGTGCGAAAATGGTTGAAGTTCGCATTATACTTGAAAACCGGTTGATATTCTGATAATATAGTTTCTAAGTGGGAAAGAGGATCCATTTTGAATATCCTTTCAAAAAATGTTTTTTCTAAAAGGATACCCTCTTTTCTGTTTTTTGTCTCTAAAAATCTTAAAACTGTCCAAACTATAGTAACGATATTTCAGTGATTTATCTCCCCATACGCTATCGCTATGGGGGCCCGCCCCCTAAATCCCCCTTATCAGTGGGACTTTAAGAGAAAATGCGTAAGTCCTATTCATGTAAGCGCGCCGAATCAATGCTGAATTCTAAAATCTACCATAAAAAGGAGAACCTTATGGCTACAAACACTACAAAAGTTGGTCTTGCCAAAACCGGCAGACGACGTTCTAACGTTTATGAGGCACTAAATAATATCCGAGAAGACATCACGCCAAAAGTCCGTGAACAGGTGCTGTTAAAACCTAATTTTCTCTCCAGCACGAATCAACTCGCTTCTTCGCATGTTGATGTGATGCGTGGTGCGCTGGACTTCCTCCTAAGCACACCACAGCCGCCGAAAGAGGTAATCATAGCAGAAGGTGCAAATGAATCTTTTTCTGGCGAAGCATTTCAAATCTTCGGTTATGAAGCACTGCAGGCGGAATATGATGTTCCTATTCAACTCGTTGATTTGCACCAAGAAACAGAATGGGAGGAAACAACCGTATTTCTCTCTGGTCGTGAGAAAGATACTGTGCGGATGCCGAAGACCGTCCTTGATTGTCCATGCACAATTTCTGTTGCCATAGCAAAAACACACGATGCGGGTGTTGTGACGCTTGCGATGAAGAATATGATAATGGGGACGCTGCACAAGGAAGATCGGATTAAAATGCACGGCTATCACAGTCATGCTGATCGGGTGCTGCCGCGCGAGGCACAAACACTCAATATCAATCTACTACGACTCTCACGGTATTTAAAACCTGATATCGCAATCGTAGACGGCACAGTTGGACTACAGGGTAACGGCCCTGGTGGCACGAATTCTGTTGCGCTTGGTATCGCAGTTGCAAGTGGTGATGTGTTTGCAGCGGATGCCGTCACATCAAAAGCAATGGGATTTGAACCGATGGAAATTGGACTATTCCGATATGCAGATGAATTGGGATACGGTACTGCAGATCTGAACCAAATTGAGGTTGTAGGGCATGCTGTTGAGGATGTTGCTATTGCGTTTAAACCTCATGAAACCGCTGAACTTCAATTCCAATGGCAGGATGCCGAGTCAAGTGAATATCTTGCCGCTGATTAAAACCTATTTTACCTTACAGTAAAATCCGAAAATATGTGAACATCTCAACGAACAACAATCTCGGCACGCCCGCGCTGGCGAGGTTTCCGAACCTCGCCAATGTAAAGGTAATTGTGAATTTTACTATAAACTACTCTGAGAGGAGAATTATGAAACGTATCCTTAACGTATTGATCCTGTTTTCACTTATCCTTACCACGCCCGCATGGGCATGGTGGGGTGGCGGACACGACATCTTAATTCAAGCGTCGGTAAAAACACTACCAGACGAACTACCAGAATTTTTCCGTTCTGCAACAGCGGAAAAAATGATTGCACATTGTGGTTATGATCCAGATATATCAAAAAATAGAGATTTGCCACATGCACGCGCAGCCGAATACGGTGAGCATTATTTTGATCTTGAACTTATCAAAGAAAATCCTGTTCCTGCAGATCGAGACGCTTTTATTGCGTTGTGTGCAGAAATGGGACTTAAACCCAGTAAAGTTGGATTTCTACCTTATGCAGTAGCAGAGTGGACCGAGCGACTCACCGTTGCTTTCGCAGAGTATCGCAAATGGCCGGATAATCCTATGATACAATATAAGTGTTATGTATACGCGGGTTTTCTGGGACACTATGCACAGGATATGTGTCAACCTTTACACTTGACGGTACACTTTGACGGAATCGTTCAAAAAGATGGGTCGAAATTACATGGCGGTATCCATGAAAAAGTCGATGCGTCGATTGAAATGTTGAAACTTGATCCAACTGAACTCGCTAAGGAGCAACAAGTTAAAACCGTTGGGGATTTGATGCCTGCGATTGTCCAACAGATAAAAGCTGAACACAGTTTAGTAGATCGAGTTTACGAACTTGTGGACGATTATCAAAACCTAAAAAGTCCATCGTCGGCTTTGGTTGATTTTACAAAAGAACGTTCGCGTGAGGCCGTGCGTTGGACAGCATCGCTATACCTTACTGCGTGGAAATTATCTGAGGATTTGAAACTACCGGGATGGCTTGAACGCTAAAAAAAAGACCGGTTGCACGCATTTATACCGAATTAACAAAAACGGGTAGAGCTAATCAGACTTTTAAGCCCTACTCGTTTTTTGTAAGTACTCAGGACTTACGCAGTTTCTCTTAAAGTCCCACTGATAAGGGGGATTTAGGGGGTTAAGGACCTAAAATAACGATTTTTTAACCCCCCTAACCCCCTTATCAAGGGGGAATGCGTAAGCCCTGAGTACTGATAAATAATACCATTTCTAATATATAATGTCTCTTTTTTGTAGCATAAACTTTCCAGTTTGTGCCACATTCCGCTTCATTTCTAACAACCGCTAATGGACAAAATTGATAGAAATGGTATAACTCAATACCATTTTCAGAAATTAGATTGACTTGTGAGCGGATTTATGGTATCCTTATTTTTATGATAGAAAGAAACATTTTACCTGATATTATTCCAGATGCTGTCTTCGATTTAGGAGAACTCGGATGTGGTGACCTTATTATCGCATTATTGAAATCCATGAGAACACTTGAATTGGGGCAGATCGCACAAGTCCGCGCAGTAGACCCAGGTGCCCCTGTGGACATCGCGGCCTGGTGCCACATGAAAGGCAATGAACTTCTCGCAGACTGTTGCGGTGAAGACAGTGCCTATTTTTATATTAAAAAAGGAGAAAATCCCTAATGGCTAAGTTGATGATTAGCATAACACATGCGAAAGATAACACGGATAAAGCGACAGTCGGTTTTGTTGTTGCAAATGCATCTGTTGCATCCGGCGTTGAAACGGTTGTATTCCTCAGCACTGAGGGCGTGCATCTTTCGCAGAACGGTTACGCCGATGATATTCATGAAGAAGGCTTTGCACCACTGAAGCAACTGATGTCAGATTTTGCAGAAGTCGGTGGCATAATTTGGGTCTGCTCACCGTGCTTCAAAAAGCGCAACCTTGATGAAGATAATCTGGTGGATAGCGCGTTAATAGTTGGTGGGGCAAAGGCTGTTGAGTTCTTAATCACGGGTGGCTCCAGTATTACCTATTGACATCGGGAAAAGGAGTTCCTGCAAACTGCAATTAAATCATTATAATGTCTAATAAATTTATGTCATAAGCTGTTTATTGCGAAAAGTTTTATCCGGAAATGCAAAGTCAAAAAGCATTTAGAAGGGAATAGGAATACCAACTCGTTCAGCAACAGTTTTCAAACTGTTCTGATGCCCTTCGCCAATCGGTATGCCGATTTCAGCCCATTCCTGTTCGCGCTCCCATTCTAAACCACCGGGCAGGTCTGATCGGTCATAACCCGGTGCCGGTTGCATTTGCCGTGCATCGTGGATATGTTGGTCAATCTCCGCTTTATATTCGTCAATTGGTCGGAATCGCGAAATATCAATCGCTGCAATGAAAGCACCTTGATTAGCACCTTCCCAAATTGTTGGCGGATCCGGCGGTTTATCAAATAGCCAGATGCCTGCCATAAACCCACCGAGTGCATGGCTCACATGACTCAAACCTAACATCTTGAAGTACGCAGCAGGACTCTGTTGAAACGCTTGTTCCAACGGCAGTCTGGCATCAATACCGGTTGCCATATCTACGACTATAGGCGGCTGGTTACCCGCTGGAATCGCAAAACTCATCGGCGAAGCACCCGTTGCAGTGACAATCACACCACCGGGGCCGTGTCTAAAACGGTGGCAAGAGACCGCAAACCCAGCGCAATCCACTTCAAGCGCGAGTCGTGTATACTTGCCAGCACTCCCAAAGTGGAAATGATTCCGACTCGTTGCTGCACCTAATCCCATCTCTTTAGCTTTTTTGACCGCTGCCTCCGCAGCATGATACGATGCAAAATGCCCCATACCGCCATCGCCATCATAGACTGCCGTTGTTGGAGATTCATCAATGCATTGGACGTTTGGACGTGGATTTACTTTACCATCAAGCATCATTCCAACATATCCTGGTGTTTGTTGCGTGCCATGACTGAACACACCGCGCAGATCCGTGAGAACCAGCAGATGAGCCATGTGTGCAGCGTCCTCCTGTGAGGTGCCCGCCTTCTGGAAAGCTTCACTGATGAAGTCACGCATTGCATCTGGCATAACGCGGATAAATTCTTTTGGAACTACATTCATATTTTTTCCTCTACTTTCTGAGTCCCTCTTGGGCAGCGGCGACACCCGCACCCAGCGGAACATCGTAGCCGATTTCTGCTAAACCTCTTTCAAAGGCAGAGATAGCAACAATAACATCGTTTTCGTTCATCCAACCGAGATGCGCAATGCGAACGATTTTGCCACTCAATTCGCCTTGTCCACCGGCATACGTAACACTATGTTTTTCGCGCATCATTTTTACAAACGCTTTTCCGTCGATTTCTTCTGGCAATCGGATTGATGTTAACGTATTTGCAGGCGATGTCGCAAACAGTGGGAGTCCAATCGCCTTGACAGCACTTCGTGTTGCCGTTGCTAAACGGTTATGACGATCAATCGTAGGACGAATACCCTCTGCACAAATATGATTTAAGGCACATTGCAATGCTGCAAGAAGTGTAACGGCTGGCGTATAAGGCACTGAGCCTTCAAGTCCACGTTGATGTGCTTTTCGGAAATCAAGATAATACTTCGGCAGATCAGACCTTTCCACTGCTTCCCATGCTCTGTGATTGAGCGCAGCGAAAGCAAGCCCCGGAGGCGTCATCAACCCTTTCTGTGAACAGGATACCACAACATCAACACCCCAATTGTCCATCTGTAAATCGTCTGCACCGAGCGCGCTAACTGCATCAACAACAAGCAATGTCGGACTGGATTGTGTCAAACCCGCGAGTGCCTGAATATTATGCAAAGCTCCTGTTGAAGTCTCACACAGTGTGGCGAAAACTGCTTTTATGTCGGGATTTACAGTTAACTGTGCTTCCACAGCTTCAGGTGCTACAGAATCGCCCCATGTAACATTAATAGTGATAACCTCAACGCCGTACGCCTCACAGATTTCTGCCCATCGTTCACCAAATTTACCGCTTTGAATAACTAACGCCTTATCACCTTGGCACAATAGATTTGCCACTGCGCCGTCCATTGCACCTGTGCCAGAAGATGTCAAGAAAAGCACATCGTTTTCTGTTTGAAAAACGTGTTTGAGTTTTTCTAAAACATCTTTAATTAGCGTGACAGCATCTTCACTTCGGTGATAGTCAATTGGCTGTGCCATTGCTAACAAAGCATCCGACGGTATCGGTGTTGGACCCGGCGTAAAGAGGTGTTTTTTTTTCATGATTGACCTAAGCGGTGCCTACAGCTCCGGGTGTTTTGCCTTCAACGCTCAGTACAACCCACTCTCTACTCAGTAGTTGCAGCACTGACACAATTGCTTCCCGTTGTCCCGCGCTATCCATCGGTACTTCAATTGTGAGGGTTGCAAATTCCTCTTTTTGCACATCACCGTCTTTGTCAAACTTCATCGGTGTAATTTGTATCTTTTTCAATTTTGCGTCCATATTTTATTTATCCTCCAAATTATAAGTAAGTTAGAAAGTTATACGTTCTTTCGGATTGGTGGCATTTGTAAGAGGGCGAGGTTAGGAAACCTCGCCAGCAGCAGGTGTACCTCTCTGCTGGCGAGGTTTCCTAACCTCGCCAAAGGACCCATTTTTAATCTTCATGAGCGTGCCTACTACTATTAAAAGACATTCATAAACGAAGCCAGATCAATACATTCTCCATTGCGGCGTGAAGATTCCCAACCCGCCAAAACAGGTGCTAAAGAGAAAAGCCCATCGTGATAATCACTTTGCAATATGCTTGCATCTCCTGTCTGAACAGCACGAATAAAAGTTATATCCTGTTCTAACCATGGATTGAATTCTTCCGCTTGATAAATCTTCTCACCGTTTACCTCAATCCTGTCGTATCGGTAGATTGTGAGGTGTCCTCCTTCATAGAAAACGGTAAACCACGGTTCATCTTTCGGACTCGCACCAGCAGAAACAAAGTTGAGTGTCATCGTGGCACCGTTGTTGAAGCAGTAATTGAAACTACATGACAACGGGGTGACATAAGTTGAACGTTCACAATAGAACGCTTGCACACGAACAACGTTCAGTCCTGTCATAAATCGGCTATAATCCGTTGCATGAACACCCCAGTCGAGGGCACGCCCACCGGATTTATTCATATCTGCCCACCACGTTTTTGCCTCGTTGCCTGCTGCGGCGGGTAATCCTCCATAACTTTGGAAACGGACATGCACAACCTTTTTGTCAGCCAAAAATTCACGTGCTTTTTGGAAAATCGGGCGATACCGTTCACGGAATCCGACAGTACTAATAACGCCTGCTTGCCGAATTGCTTCGTCTATTCTATTGGCGACCTGCATTGTGAGTGCCTGCGGTTTTTCACTAAAGATATGGATTCCTTTTTCTGCCGCGATTACTTCAACATCAGTCCGCACATACGCTGGCACGATGGAGTATAACACGTCAAAATCTTGCGTATTGAGCATTTCGTGTGCGCCACCATTCTCGCTATGGTAGACGTGTGGAATGTTAAAATGCTGGGCAGTTTCCTGCGCCGTTTTCACATTACTATCGCACACTGCAACAATATTAACGGAATCCTGTTGTAAAAGGTTCGGAATTCGGTTGTTTTTAGCGAAATTACCACATCCGTAAAAGGCGACGCGAACTTTGGAAGCCGTTGACACAATAAATGTTCTCCAAATCTGTTGTAATGAATGTAGCCTAACCTAATCTCAAAATTAGTTTTCACGCCAAGGTGGCACAGTCCAGGTGTTAAACCAGTCCCATTTCCAAATAACCTGTTTTGTCGGCATTTTAACTTCGTATTCTATGCCTGCAGTAAAAGGCAGAATATGAGTTTTATCTCCCACAATTTCACGGATTGACTCAATAAACGCCATTTCATCAGTGACATTTGGCGGCCAATGTCCTTCGGGAACCGGATCCGATTTCCGATCCGTGCGATAGTGTGTCGGTATCATGAAACGGGGTTGGATAAGTTCTATCAATTCAATTAACCTCTGCTCAAGCCCTTTTCCGAGACCAAGTTTCATGTGAATCAGAAAATCAACCTTGGCGCGAAGGTTTGCTAACGCTGGATAAGGTTCATGCAAGTCACCTATGTGTAGGATAGAGACATTCTTGGCAAGGTGTGTAATGAGATAGCCGTTTGTTGGTAAATCTGGGGTTTGGTTTTCGCCACTTTCAATCGTTTCTACGTGAATAGGACCGAGGTCAAGCGTCTCCGAACCTTGAAATGCGCGGGACATGCCTTGTTTATCGTTGAGATGTTTGGGGTATAGAATCTGGACTTTATCGGCAGGGACATGCTTGGTTATGGGTAGGTCGCGTTCAAAAGCAGCATCCCCGTATTTTTCATTGATAGGTTGGGCAGGTGTGATGCATCCGGAATTGACAAACAACTTTTTAAAACGCGTGCCGCAGCACAATTTTCGTAAGGTGGCAGGGTGGCAGTGGTCAAAATGTTCGTGAGAGATAAAGATATAATCATATATCGGTTCGGCATCCGCTAAGTTCTGATTGAACAGATAGGGGTCATAAGCGATGTTCACATCACCTAAAAGTGCATCAAATGCACCGCAACCCCACCATCTTATAAATATGCTTTCCATAGCGAAAACCTCTTTCTTCCCCTATAGTTCAGTAAGGTCGAATAATTGCCAATCGTGGGATCATTTGGAAGTGGCGAGTGTTTTTTGTATAAAGGGTTGCATCGAGCTCAAGGACTGTTGCTGCAATAAGAGCATCTCCCATGAGAAGTCCATGACTGAGAGCAAATGTTTCTATTAATTGATACGCAACCTCTGAAGCAGCTACAGTAATCGGCAAAATGGTACAACTTTGAAGAAATTTCTGTGTTTGACTTAACTCAGTTTTGTTCCGACAACCAACAACTAATTCTATTGCAGAGATAATGCTAATTTGGATTCCAGCCTCTTGCTGTATTGTCAAAAAATTGATTGAGTCTTGATTTTCCTTTGAAGCATCAATTAGAATATCTGTATCAATTATTCTGTCCGCGTTATTCGTTCTAACCATTTTTCTCTCTGTTTTCTAACCCATGCTACGCTGTCGCGCATATCTTCTCTGTCAGCCCACATTCCAAAGAAAGATGAATTAGCAAAATCTTCGTTTTCATCATCAGATGTCGTGCTTTGGTTGTCGTCATCAGTGTCGATCGGTTCAATTTGTATGCGGACTTTGGTGCCTTCAGGTAACGACAAAGGTTTAGATAGAACAATGCCACCGTTGTTTATCTCGCCCTGCTCTATTATTAAAGCCATTTTTCTCTCCTCATATTTTATTCGGACCAAATTTACTTCATTCCAAATTTACTTCATTAACCACATTTTCCGTACACTTTGGGTGTTACCTGCCTTGAACTGATAGAAATAGATTCCACTGGCAACAGTCTCGCCAGCAGCATTTTTCCCATCCCAATACAACTTCTTTTCACCACGCGACTGCTGTCCAAGTTTAAATTCTCGCACTAATTCACCACTGGGGGTGAAAATAGAAAATTCCACATCACTGGATTCAAAGAGTTTATACGGAATCCATGTTTCAGGATTAAACGGGTTCGGATAGTTTTGAAAAACCTCTGCATCTTTAACCTTGCCCCACGTTGTCGCCTGTTTACCAGTCGGTTCAACCGCTACGACAAACTTTTCTTTTTCGCCTTCAGTAAAAATAAACATGTTTGATGCATAGATATTTTCATAGGTATCAACAATTCCTGATGGCCATGTCAGAGTTAAAGAATCGATACGAGAAGCACCTGCAAGTCCAAATTCAAGATCCAAACTGTCGCTACCGAGAAAACCGGTGCCGCAGATTAATTCTTGCGTCTGAACGAAGTCCTTGACTCTCACTGCAACCCGTGTGCCGATACCATCGCGGTTGCTTTTTGTGCCGATCAATCTAATTTGGAGGCGTTTATTTTTAGATTGGTTGCGCCGAGAGGCAGCATCACGCGCATATCTAAGCGGTAAAAGGACACGTTGAATCTGAGTTAAGTTTTCCTGAGAAGCAGGTTTACTGATATGCCAGGAAGGATCAAGATCGTTTAGAAGAAGTGTATTGCCAGTGTTATTGACGACAAAGAAATCGACATCCCCATCGTTATCAAAATCTCCAGCAGTTGCCCCACGTGCGACAGAATCAACAGTTGCATTAAACGCATCAGAACGATCCACAAACTTTCCGTTGCGATTATTATGATAGAGCCGGTTAAGGTTTGTCTTTTGTGAATTATCTACATCACCGTTGACAACGTAAAGGTCGCGATAGCCATCGTTGTCAAAGTCAACGAAACTGGCGTACCAGCCTACACCTACATTTGCGACTCCAACTGCTTCAGCAACGTTAGTAAAAGTGCCATTCCCGTTGTTTCGCCAGAGCAGATCTTCATCGTAGTTTGTAACAAATAGGTCAAGGTCGGCATCGTTATCATAGTCCCCGACACAAAGCCCCATCGCGCCGGTCGGTTTTCCTCTGATGAGCGTAACAATGCCAGACTGCTCTGAAACATCTGCAAAGGTGCCATCCTTGTTATTCCGATAGAGTTTATCGGGACCGTGGTCGTTTGCTACAAACAGATCAGCCCATGTATCTCCATCGTAATCAAAAAGATTGCGCCCCAAGCAATGCCGCCATCATCAACACCAGCTGCCTGCGTTACCTCTTCAAAGGTGCCATCCCCATTGTTCCGATACAGCACGTTAATTCTGGGCGCAGGTTCAAAAACTAAAAGGGAAGCAGGACGACCCCAGTTCGCAACATAGATATCCAACCAACCATCATGGTCGTAATCGGCAATTGAGGCACTGGTGCCGTGCTGTGCATCAGCGATTCCTGCCGCTTCACTTACATCTGTGAAGGTGCCATCCCCATTGTTCATAAAAAGAAAATTTGGTCCGGCACAGGTTACATAAAGATCACGCCATCCATCATTGTTATAGTCAAACCAAACACATCCGCGTCCGTTTGGTGTATCTGCAACCCCTGCTTTGTCAGCAATATCCGTAAATGTTCCATCGCCGTTGTTGTGGTAAAGCGCGTTAGGTAAACCACCATCACCAACAACGAAAATATCAAGCCAACAACCATCGTTATCGTAATCGACAGCGGCGGCTCCGGGGCCCATCCAGGCCCCAGAATTCTCATCAATTGGAGTTTCTCGCTGATGGACACCTGCTGCTTGACTCACATCTGTGAAAGTTGCAGCAAATAAAGAGGGAACGACACAGAAACAGAGAATTATGATAAAGCTGCATCGCATTTTTATATCCTCCTTAATATCGGGATTTCACCATACCCCACGTTGTTGCCACCTTTCCTTCAGGTTCAACAGGAAAAGGGTTCATATTGTCTCTGAAATATTCATATTCAACTTCAAGAGTGCCAACAGCTGTGGCAACACCAGCATAAATACCGAGTTGAAGAGGTGGAGTCAGATTAAAGTTTGCATTCTCGTGGATTACTAACCAATCTCCGTCTGCTTCGGTTTTATACCATGCAGAATACTGATTTCCATCTTTTTTCAGTCTAAGAAACAACTCGGTTTCACCGAATTCCGGTCTCCATCCAATATCACCACCTGGTCGCAAACCTGCTCCTCTGGTTTGGTACTGGATGTGCCCTTTGGCGTTGGCATCTCGCGACCAAAATTTGATAGTTACCCAGTTGTTGTCAGAAGGGCTTTTCACAAGAAGCCCATTCACCCCAGAAGTGGTATTCCATTTAGAGAAGAAGTGGGTTTCCACATCAAACATGTCAGTATCAGTTTCTTGATAGAGAAAGTGACTTTCATCATTTTGCCATAGATTTCTATCTCGGTCATGTTCACTGTCAATATATAGGAAACCTTTACGGGTCTCCCCAACATCCCATTTTTCTGGCTCATTTTGCCATTTCCAATTGGGATTTTTCAATTTGCCACCTTCAAACGGGTCGCCGAATGATTTCGCTGCATCTACGTCACCTACCCAAATCGTTAGTGTGGTAAATAGACAGACGATGATAATACAAAAAAGAGATTTCCTACTTGTAAAATGGAAATTCTGTAAATAAACACTTAAATTGCGATTTTTCATTTTTATCTCCTAAAATAAGATTTAAAATATCTTTGTTATAAATTTTAACCATACCATATTTGCGTAAACAAAATATTGTCTACAGTTATTGAACGCTTTTTGTAATCGGAAAAGGTAGGGCAAACCACGGTCTACCCTACTTTAGAACTAATAACGGGATTTTACCATACCCCACGTTGTTGCAATCTTTCCTTCAGGTTCAACATCAGTGACGTTGATATTATCTTGGAAATATTCGTATTCTACTTCAAGTTTACCTGAACCTGCGGCTACACCAGCATAGATACCGAGCCAAAGTGGCGGTGTCAGGTTGAAGTTTGCATTTTCGTGGATTACCAACCAATCTCCGTCCGCTTCGGTTTTATACCATGCAGAATACTGATTTCCATCTTTCTTGAGCCTAAAAAACAACTCAGTTTCACCAAATTCCGGTTTCCATCCAATATCACCACCTGGTCTTAAACCAGCTTGTCTGGTTTGATACTGAATATGGCCTCTGTTAGCGGCATCTCGAGACCAGAATTTTATAGTAACCCAATTATTGTCAGTAGGGCTTTTCACAAGAAGCCCGTTGACTCCAGAAGTGGTATCCCATTTAGCGAAAAAATGCGTTTCGACATCAAACATGTCAGCTTCAGTTTCCTGATACAAGAGATGAGAATCGTCTGATGCCCAGACATTTCGGTTAGGTTCACTATCAATGGACAGAAAACCTTTACGTGTTTTGTCAATATCCCATGTGGAAGGCTCGTTTTGCCATTTCCAATTGGGATTCTGCAATTCGCCACCCTCAAACGGGTCACCAAACGAATCTGCTGCATCTGCAGTGCCTATCCATGCAGACATAGATGTGAACAAACAGACGATTGCACTATAACGGACAATTTTCCAAAAATTGTGATTTTTCATAAATTTATAACCTCCTATCTTTTAATTATAGAATTGATTGATGAAATTGTCAAGTAAATTATTAAGCAGGACTTAGGCATTTTCTTTTAAAGTCCCACTGATAAGGGGGATTTAGGGGGTTAAAAGCACCAAATAATGACTTTTTTAACCCCCACCCCCCTTATATGAAGTTTAAAAAAATAAATCGGTAATGTGGCAAGGTTAGGAAACCTTGCCAGCAGCGGAGTACGCGTGTCTCGTGTAGACCGAAAATTACCGAATTTAAAACTTAATCTTCATTCAAGGGGGAGTGCGTAAGTCCTATGATATTTGGATATCAAAGAAATTCAGTTTTCGGTTTTCTAAATGTGAACTCTCGCTGTGTTTTAAGTTACGAAACAATGAGCGGACACCAAATCTCCGCTCTACAAGATAAGTATAGTTTTCTGCAAGAAAATCGGGCTTACAAAACTCTCCAACAAGAGTGCTTAGCGACAATTGAATGGCTCTGACATTTAATCTTTTGGTGCATCTCCCCAATCCGGAATTTGCAGTAGTTCACCATCTTTAAGAGCCGATTCATGTGCCACAAGTCCCGGTGCACAATACCGAACTGCCTCCCACACGTTGATACGCGGTAGACGTTGTCGATTGACTGAATCCACAAATTCATGCACCAAAAATGCGTGAGAACCGCCATGTCCACCTAAATTATTTACAAGTTCTTCTGGGAGGTATTCGTGCATCTGTGTAGGTTGGACGATCTCCCTTTCATTTTTACTTGCCCAAACACACCCCGCCAGATTCTGCTCGTAACTCCCTTCTGTTCCATAAATACCGCTGACACGTTCGGATCCGGGGTGTCCAATCCGTCGAAATTCACAGATTTGCATTGTCGCGCCGTTGCTCATCGTGAACAAACCGACCTCATTAGAAAACGGGTTTTTGTAGATTGTGTCTAACCGAAACCAATCATCGTTGGGATAGATATATCCTTGTGCGGAAACCGAAGTGGCATGGGCATTCATCACAGAGATTGGAAAACAGGTTGAGTGCGTTGGATAATACATCGGGATAAAACCGGTTTTATCTCTACCCCATTGATCACCCCATCGGTTCTTTAGCACATCGTATAGTCCGTGGTCCATATCGTGGAAATACTCAGCGCGACAGTGAACAAACTCACCAAACGCACCTTCCGCCGCTTTCTGGCGGCAAAAGGCTGTCTCTGGACGGAAATAGCTTGTTTCACCGTTCATGTAGATCATGCCAGTCCGTTCAACTGTTCTAATTAGTTGTTCACATTCATCTAACGATACTGCGGCAGGCACAGCGGTGTAGACATGCTTTCCTGCTTCCATCGCTTGGATTGCTTGTGGTGCGTGCATCCAATGTTGTGTGATGATAACAAGTGCATCTAAATCCGATTTGCAGATATCGTCAAGATTTGAATACGTCTCCGAAATCTCAAACTGCTTTGCCCATTTTGACAACCGGTCTTCACGTAAATCGCATAGGGCAAGTCGATGTACATCTGGATGTGCTTTATAAGATTGGATAAACGAGGGACCGAACATCCCTAAACCTACCATTCCGACACTAATACTCATTTGATTATTCCTTTTTTATAGCAGGACTTACGCAGTTTCTCTTAAAGTCCCACTGATAAGGGGGATTTAGGGGGTTAAAAAGACGAAAAACACTGAATACCGGACTATTTAACCCCCTTCCCCCCCTTATCAAGGGGGAATGCGTAAGTCCTATAGTATAAAACTTATAGGTAGCAACTTGGGTTATCATAGGTCAGTTGATGATAAGATGGTAGAGCTATTTTTTCTGTAGAGTCGTTTCTCTTTTCCTGATTAGTACGGTGCCGTTTTGACTCACCTGTGCAGTAGTCGTGCCATCGGGGGAATGCAACAATCTCTTGGAGCCACTTGGCATGTCAGCAGGCGTTGGCGTAAGTTCCTTCCCTGTCTCAGCATGCCACACCCGTGTCTTCTTCTGCCACTCCCCAGTAGCGATTATTTTTTTACCATCCTTTGAAAATACCACGGTATAAACAGCACCTGGTCCTTTAAATATGACCTTTTTGCGTTTTCCTGTTCTTGCATTCCACAAATACACCGTCCCTTTTTCGACGGTATAATAATCTCCACCGGTAACGATAGAATTTCCATCAGGGGAATACGCTATGGAATATATATCATACTCTCGATTTTGAAGTATTAGAAAAATGGTATCAATCAAGCCAAAATGCTTGAGTGTTGCTTTATGTTTGCCTGTTTTCGCATCCCGCAGCAGAACTCGATCATTGTATGAGCTCACCACAGCAATTGTTTTTCCATCGGGAGAATATGTGATGTTAAAAATGATTCCATCTTTATCTCCAGTAAAAGTGGTTTTAAGTTTTGCTGTGGACACATCCCAAAAGTGGACATTTCCGTCTTGATTTCCTGTGACAATTGTTTTACCGTCAGGAGAATATGCGGCGGTGTTGATACGCGTATATCCTGTGAATATGGCTTTGGATTTACCCGTAGAGGCATCCCACAATCGTACGGTTTTGTCTGAACTGACAGAAGCGATTGTTTTTCCGTTGGGAGCGTAAGCAACAGATTTAATACTCTTTGTGTGGCCAGTGAGAGTGGTTTTAAGTTTTTCTGTCCGTATGTCCCACAATTCTATATCACCGTTCTCTTTTCCACTAACGATAGCCTCTCCATCAGGAGAAAATGCTACAGATGTTACACTTCCATCTCCAGAGGTGAGTGTTGTTTTGTGGTTTCCTGTGGCAGCATCCCACAACCGAATCGTTCCATCCCTACTACCTGTCGCAATAGTCTTATTATCTGGAGAATATACTACGGAAGAAACTTGTTTTGTATGTCCCGTAAGTGTAAGTTTGTGATTGCCAGTTTTTCCATCCCACAGATATGCTGCGTTGTCGTACCCCAAGGTGGCAAAAGTTGGCCCATCCAAGGCGAACACAACTAAATTGATCCCTTTTGAATGCATTCTTCTTATGGATATATTTTTTCCTGTTTGTGTGTTCCATAAGCGGGCAGTGTTGTTAAACCCGCCAACGGAAGCGACATAATTTCCGTCAGGAGAAAATGTTATGGATCTAACTCCATGCAAATGTCCAAGACGCGTTTCTTTTGCTTCTCCAATAGTGGCATCCCACACCTCTACTGAATACCTGGAACTTCCACTCGCGTTTCTCTTTTTCGCTCTAACACCAATGCCGATTCTGTTGCCATCAGGTGAAAAAGCAAAAGAGAACGGATATGTTATGTTCGGACGTTGTAGCAATTCCAATTCTTTGCCAGTATGTGGATCGTGGAACCAAATACCGATAGAAGTTGAAACTGCAAGTTTACTACCATCTGGAGAAAAGTGGATTTGTCCAAGAGAACCTTTACCAATACGTGCTATTGCACCTTCAGATAAACCGATTTGTGCGTTATCCTGTGCGGTCGACGGGAAACAGCAGACTGAAACTATAATTGCCGCGAATATCGAAAAAAGGGAAGTTTTCATGGTAGGTGTGCTCCTTTTGTAATTGCAACAGTTCATTTTCCAAAAGCCCGTTGATTTGTTTATGACACTGTTTTGTTGAAAACTATTTCAGTTTTCTTCAAAAAAGAAGTTACTCAATACCCCCGAAAACTTCCTCTTCAAAATCTGCATAAAAAATTACGGCACACGGCGTGTGCCTACTACCTTTAAGGATCAATTTGCTGATAGAACTGCTTTTGACCATCTTTGATAGTGAAAATCACCGCACTTTTAGTAGGATGACGGTTTTCATTATAGCGAGTGATACTCGTTGCACCAATATAATTTTCAGTTGCAGCGAGTTGCTCACGTATTGCATCTGGATCCAGACTACCTGCGCGTTCTATCGCTTCAAAAAGCAATTTGACTGCATCATAACTTACAGCGACACCGCCAGTAGGTGTTGCTTCATAGATAGACATGTAAGTATCAACAAAAGCGCGTGCATTTGGCTCATCTGTTTCGGGCGAAAAATGACCACTGAAGTAGCTACCTTCTATCTCAGCATTTTCGTCAGCAAATAGCAGTTGACTATCCCAGGAATCTGCGCCGAGGAAAACTGTGGGGACACCGTTAGCATTTTGCAACGGAATTGCCCGTGCCTGCTGTGTAATATCGGCAATGTTTTGAACAAAACCGGCTGTAAAGAGCGCATCAGGTTTCATTTCAGCGATCTGCGTCAACTGTTCTATGAAGTTTGTTGTATCACTTTCAAAGAACACATGATCAACCACATTTCCACCGAGACCTTTGAAATTGGAAGAAAAGAAGTCGGATATTCCTTCCGTATAGAGGTCGCCTTTTCGTGTTATAATCGCAGCGGTTGAGATACCGAGTTCCATTTTGGCAAATTGTGCCATAACAGCACCTTGAAAGCTATCTGTGAAGGATGCCATAAACACAAAATCACCGGCTTGTGTGACATTTGGGTTTGTTGCAGTTGTGGTAACCATTGGTATCCGATGTTTTTGTGCGACTGGACCTACCACAACAGCGTGAGAAGAACGGTTCGGTCCGATCAATGCGACGACCGCGTCTTCAACAATCAGTGACTCAGCAAGTTGAACAGAGACCTCTGGTCCCGCCTCTTCGTTAATATGACCAATCAATTCAACAGGCATACCGAATAGCCCGCCTTGCTGATTAATTTCTGTTACTGCCATTTCCGCACCGTAGGGATAGGTGATACGTTGCCCAGCAACGATAAAACCGATTTTCACCGTCGGTTCAGGTGCGGGTGCCAGAACCTTTTTGACATTGTCACATCCAATGAATGTTAACACTAATAAACTTAGACAAAATGTTGCGATTGATTTATACATATAAAGCTCCTTATGTTATGTCTTATGAGTACGCGTACTCCTTTTCTTATGTAAAAATACCTTTTCTTTGTTTTATATTTCTGTTAAAATGAAAACTTATGCTGGCAATACCACCCACCTCGTTACCTAAAATATCAGCAACGAGGATACGGTCTGTCCAAGCACAATGAACACTATATAATTATTATCATTAATTTGTGTAATAAACAAGTTTTTTCTCTAAGTCTGTTGTATTCGGTCAATAATTTATGCAAACTTTAATCACAGTGATTGGTCGTGGGCATTCTGGGACACGTGCCATTTCACATACGTTGTACGCCAGTGGTGTTTATATGGGGAGCCAACTCAATCCGTCTGGCGATAAGATTCCGCCGCACGCAATGTACGATGCGTGCCGGGTGATGGCGAAATATGTTAAGTGGAAAGGCGGATTATCGTGGAATTTCGATCCGTTGTGGACGATGCCGATTGACCCAGAGTTTGAGCAGCTCATCAGTACCTATTTATCGGATGTGCTGCGCGACAAGTCCGAAAATAAAGGATGGAAGATACCAGAGACGACCCTTGTGTATCCTTGGATAGCACGTATGTTTCCAGAAATTCGTTTTATCCATTGGATTCGTGACCCAAGGGACTGTATCTTGGGTAGCCACAAAACAGATAATTTACGCGACTTTGGTATTGATTATCAACAGACTGATAATATTTATGAGAGACGTGCAGTTTCTTGGTACTACCAATATCAGTTGATGAAAGCGACACCGAAGCCGAAACATGTTATCCAAGTGCGTTTTGAGGATTTTGTGCTAAAACAGGAGGAGACGCTCAAACGGCTTGAAGTATATTTAGGCATTCCGTTAGGACGGATTATAGTGCGTCCGGAGGCGGTTGCACGTTGGAAAAGAGTTGATAAGCCCTGTGCGCTGCCGTTTGAGTTTTTACGTGAAGCGATTGTTGAAAACGGTTATTCATTAACAGCAGATTCACATTAAAATACTCAATGAGTAGATACGGAATTCTTTTTCGTCATTTTACCTTATAGTAAAATCCGAAAATATGTGGACATTTCAATGAACAACAATCCCCACACCATAACGCTGGCGAGGTTTCCTAACCTCGCCAATGTAAAGGTAATTGTGGATTTCACTATAAATAATTGTTGAAAATGCTATAAAGTTAGTCTAAGATAAGGAGGCAAACACTCATGAACTTACTATT
Organism: Candidatus Poribacteria bacterium; assembly: GCA_003635185.1. Lineage (GTDB taxonomy): Bacteria > Poribacteria > WGA-4E > WGA-4E > WGA-3G > MSPOR6. The sequence goes on from PYJA01000008.1 coordinate 18,978, forward strand.
TGATATACCCAAGACCGAACAACGAAAAGAAAAAATAAGTTCTTGGGCGAAAAGATATATAGATATAGCACAAGATAGTGATAACTTCACCCGTGAAAAAAAGTTGTTAAAACTCAAAGAAAGTAAACCGAAACATCTTACGAAAAAACAATTGGAACTACTTGTGCGTT
>PYJA01000009.1 GCA_003635185.1 Candidatus Poribacteria bacterium
CTGACGAGGCGATTTTGACACTCCTGCAAGTTTTAGAACCAAACACCTTAGCCCTTGCCCTGCATGAGGCATCCTCGGCAATTCAGGATAAATTCTTTGAAAATATGTCACATGAGCAAGCGGAAACCCTTGGAGAAGAAAGTGCGCAGCTCACTTTTGAGCAAAAGCAACTAAGCGAGACTGCGCGGCAATCTGTCGTGAATTTGGTTCGCAATTTTGCCGCAAAAGGGCTGCTAAAAATTCGTTAGGTGAAAAAAACCTAAAATAACGTGAGCTTGAACAAGTTTTCACCCGCAGCGTTCTCTGTTATTTTTCGCAAAAAACGGCACAACCTAACAGGTTATGGGACAAAAGGACTGCTTTTGGCCCCATGAAAAGTGTTTAGAGCGAACTCACATTTTATAGTGAAGTCTATAATTACTTGCACACACTACTGCACAAACTGGCAGTTTATGCTACAAAAAAGAGACATTAATTACCACTTTCGTTGTAGAAAACAAAACTTATCGCTTGCCGTGCAAAACATCATTAGTCATCCAACTTAAAGACAATATCGATGCTGACTCTCTTTTCAACATCTTTATCTTTTTCTTTAGCTGGAATAAATCTCCACTTTTTCAAAGCTGCAATTGCCGCCTCTTCAAAGCCAAATCCAAGTTTCGTCAACGCGACAATATTTTTTGGAATTCCATTTTTTCCGACAGTTGCTTCTAACTTCACGGTTCCTTCCTTTTCTGCGCGTTTAGCATCTTTCGGATAAATTGGCTCCGGTGCATATTTAGCTTTAGGCGGTGAAGACCCTGGTTTATTAGTATCAATTTCAGGGACTTTTAAAATATGTCCGCCATCTAATTTTGTAGTGTTAGCAAGATCACCGAGCGAAGAGGTTTCCTGTGCGGGTCTCTTAACTACAGGTTTCGGGTCTGGTGGTGTCGGTTGAACTGGTCCTTTCAAACCTCCTCGAATTGGCTCGATTTTTCGCCCCACGTTGAGAGCAGGTTCTTCAGATGCAAGATCTGGATCAGACGGGGACGGTATGAAATCATCACCTAGTGTTGTTCGGATATTTGGATTCGTCAACACTTGTGGTCGTTGAATCGATGGATCTGTTTCCTGCCGTTTAGCATCAAATTTCACAGTAGGTCGTGGTTTGATAATGGAGCGTTTTGTCAGTGGCGGTTCTTGTGGGACCAGCACAACCGCAGGATCTTCAACTTCCGATGCAATTTGATGCTTAATATAAAAGAAACCTAATAATAAAGCTAAACTTACATGTAGTCCTACAGAAAATGTCAAAGCAAGAGAATTGCGCCCGCCTGTTTTCTGCATAGTTATCGGTGGCGGTTTATTCTCTTGTGCGGCGGTAATTCCACCTTTTTGGCTTTCATCAATGCTAACTTTCTTCAATTTCGCATTGATTTTGGGTTTTTTCCGTTCAGCACGACGGTGTTGTATTTGGTGGACGATATCGGAACTTCTACTCATCTCTTTCCTCCCAGAAATTATCTCGTGATGTCGATAGTGCGCGTTCAACACACGTACCGGAGTTTATGAGATAGTATCGTAAAATTTAAGTTGTCGTTACAACATTAATTTACGCATAAATGGTCTGTTAACATCAATGCAAGTCTTTAATTAATAACTGACTTTTAACCTACAGACCTAACTTAAAATATAATTGTAACATATTTCTAAGGTATATGTCAACTTTTTTTAGTTGTAAGTATTTTGGTATATGTCAACTTTTTTTAGTTGTAAGTATTTTTTAAGGATTTTCTTCTCTTTGATGGCGAAGTTTGATTATGGATTCCACCAAAACGTCATCTTTGCAACGACTGTAGAATTCTGAAGTCTTGTCTTTGTTGTCTTATTTGTATTGTATGTTTGGTTGAAAACAAAATAGAAATCGCTGCCTGGGCGATAGATATAATTGATCAGGAAATTGGTAGACACAAGGTCAGTTTCTGTATTCCATTGTGCAAAGAGTTTCGCAAATAGGGTTGTTGAAAACGAATAGTTTAACCTCCCTGAAAAGAGGTTGGCATCAAAATCACCTGCTGGCAGGTTGACACGATTAAATTGGTAGTTTGCGTGTAGACTGATTCGTCCACTCGGTTTCAGGCTTCCATCAATATAAAATTTGCGAATTCGTCCGTTATAAAAGTTTCCCAATTCAAATCCGGTTGTAGTGCTGAAAACACGACTATCACTTGTTGAGAATCGCCCGCCGACTATACTGTATTGGTAATCCCCGATTGGGATAACTACATCCTCTCGAATTTTAAAATCTTCGTCAAGTCGTTCAAAAGCACTTCTAACAAACATCATAATTGAGTCGTCTGTGACAAATGATGTCCAATGGGTATAGGAGAAGTTCCAACGTTCTAATTCATTTTCTTGATTGAGAATATAGTTTAGTTCTGGCCCCGACCAAATTTCGCGAATTCCATATTTTTGTGGTCTGGGTGCCCAGCGAAAATCACCCCGCAGTTGCCGTATTCCTGCTTGTCTAACGTACCCGGCCGCAGGCTCAAAATCTTCATCAATATCGGTATAAGAAACGCCGGATCGAAAGATGTCGTTTCGCCATTTAGTGCCGAAGTACCATGCGTTATTTTTTCCTGACATATCAGGTGCAAAAGTGCGCGCCCACATCCCGCGCACATCAAATCTATCGTTTGGACGAAATTCAAAGTCGAACCCACCTGCGCGGTTATAGTTCCCAATTTCGTCTTTGTTGATAGCCATCACACCGAAGCGCGTTCCTGCTGCAGCATCCTTTGTAATTCGGATGGCAGAGTAGTTAGTACGCGGTATGTCAATCGGATCATCTTCTGCGGGTTCGTCATAGAATTCGTCTGTAAGCACATTGAGAACACCGACTCCATAAGATCCGATTTTGCCACTGGCTTTTCCACCGAAAATAATCGGAATGGCGTTTCCCTCGGCTAATCCGATGCGCCGACTGTAGAAAAGTAGCATTGGCGGAGGTCTTCGAAAACTTTGTCTCGGTATTCCGAAATCGAAAAGTCCCGCTCCTTCTAAAAAGAATGGGCGTTTTTCCGGAAAGAAGAGACTGAATCGGGTGAGGTTAACCTGCTCCTGGTCTGCTTCAACTTGTGCAAAGTCAGTATTATAGGTGATGTCCGCAATTAGGTTAGATGTGATGCCGTATTTTGTGTCAAAACCGATTTTAAATTCGCGCGTAGTTTCTTGCACCGCATCGTCATTGTTGACTTGTGTAATACCGGGCAGAAAATACGGAAGAAATTCTATATTCCGTGAAGGGGCAATGCCTTTAAGACCGACAAGTGTGCCAAGGTTTGTTGTGCGATATTTTGCCAAACCGCCATAAGACGCTGACATGGGTACCCATAATACTTCTTCCTTATACCGTTTATGTTGACGGCCAACGTTAATTCCCCATATAATCTGGTCACTTTTTTTAAACCGGAGTTGACTAAAGGGTATACTGAGTTCCGTTGTCCAAGATGTGTCGTTAATTTTTGACTTACATGCTACAACAGCATCCCAGTCATCGTTCCGTGTATCCCCATTATTCGTTATTGCTCTGTCCTGGACTGCCCCTAAGGCATTTGCACGAAAGAAAAAACCGCTCCGTTTGTCGTTATACGTATCCAATAAAATAAAAACGTTGTCATTTTCGTGTATGTCGCGTGCGTCTCGCCGCATTTCGTTTGCAACAAGTTTTGACATATCTGAGTCAAAACAGATAAAACCGAAATAGATGTTTTCATCGTCGTATAGAATTCGCACCTCCATCGGTTCGGTGCTTGCCTCACCTTCGGACGGTTCAATTTGGACAAACCTGTCCATAACTTCAGCTTTCTGCCAATCCGCTTCGGTGAGATCGCCGTCAATTTCAATACTTTCGTCTGTGCGATATGCTGTAATCTGGTTAACTGGCGTTTCGGCACTCACACTGAAAACAACGATGGACAAAAATGTAAGGATAAATAAAGAAATTCGGATTTTGGGAAACGATGGGAAAGAAAATAATAGGTAGTGGTCCAAAAGCGTTGCCTCCTTTGCGCCAAAATTAAACATTATAGTGAAATCTATAATTACTTGCACACAATTGTAGCGCAAACTTTATGAAGATAAAAAAATAAATTGGGTAATTTGGCGAGGTTAGGAAACCTCGCCAGCAGAGGGTACACCTGCGTCATGCCGACAGTAAATTACCGAATTAATAACTTAATCTTCATTTAGTTTGCGTACACTACAGCACAGTCTGGCGGTTTAGGTCCCGCGGACCAAAAGTGTGCATATATTTTTGGATTTACTATAATATTTTAAAGACGAAAAAGGAGGCTAATTGGATTATACAAATTTTACCGACATGTTAATCAAAATTCCAAGGTCCCCGTCACCGCAAAGAAGGGAACAATCGGCAATTGGGCAATCGGCACCTCTTCTGTAAAGTGCTTACCATAACGAACTTGGAGGATGTTTCTACGATTATAAGCGTTCCAAAGTTCGAAACTGAATCCCGCCTTTGCTTTGTCCAAACGAATGAAGTACCAATGAACACGTAGGTCCAAACGGTGATAGGGTGCTGTCCGTTTTTGGGTGCCCCAAATCGGTAGCCATGTTTCGTTTTTCGTGAACGGATTGGTATACGGTTCCCTGCCTGCTAATGTAGAATAGAGAATACCGCTCTTGTATTGCCAATTCGCTCCTAATTCCAACGACTCGGAAGTGTAGTTCAGATTAACTGCCAAAACATGAGGCGTGCCAAACATAAAATCCCTCTCTTTTTCCCAGGACGAATCTTGGCGTTTGGAAACGGTGTAAGAATAGGCAACCCACCCTCGGAATGCTTCTCCGATTTGATGTTCCAGTGAAACTTCAATACCTTTCACAGACCCAGTTTTCAGATTTTCGTAGCGTTCCTCTAACAGGTTGAAAGTAATCATATCATGAAGATTTTTGTAATAGCCTGCAACTTCAATTTTGGTTTCTGGCGTTAGCCTTTTTTCCATCGCAACAACATAATGTCTCGCTAAACTTGGGGCAATCTCAGGATTTTCATCTCCAAGCACAACTTGATAAAGCCGCGGGTTTTGAACATAATTTCCATACATGAACCGTAAGTCTATCGGTAAAAGAGATAATCCTACAGTGTTTGTTTGCTCAGGGCCAAGTGTTAAGCCGAGTAACCCGCGTGGTTGAAGGGAAAAGGAGTCAATCAGATTAAAGTAATTTGCGCGCATTCCCATAGTGGCATAAAGGGCAGCGTAACGAGATGAAACAAGGTCTTGCGTTGCTTGCACATATCCTTCAAGGCGATGCAGGGTTTTAGATGTGACGGTGTGGACTTTCTCACCCTGTGCCTTTAACCTAAAGTCATAGTCCCAATCACCTTCTTCAAGTGGTCGTGCGCCGATACTGGTAAGGCTTGAAGGGAGGCTTGCAAAATCAAAACCTGCTTCTAATAACGTTTTCGGAAATTTGACCCAGTACTGAAGATCGCCACGGAGTGAATAGACACTATCCGTGTTGCCATAGAAGTATCCGTCACCGTATTGTAGGTCTCTCCGAGAAAATGAGCGTGTCAATGATACGACGGACTTATACGTTTTTTCTTTTTCCGAATAGAGATGAATGCCTTGTGAATCGAAAGGGTTTTCCGACTTGAACGGACCGAGTAAATCACTATCAGAGACTTCATCGGGGCCGAGGCGAAATTCTGCTGAATCGTCTGCTGCGATAGTGTTAACGACCAACCTGTGACTTTTAGTTAATTGATAGACAGCCTTACCTTGATAGCTCCAGAAACTTGGGACCTGCGTTACCAAGTCATCTTCAACCTTCACCGAACGCGGTAACAATTCAAAAAGGGGTCCCATATAACTCCGTCGACCAAAAGCGTACCAATAGCCGCGTTTCCCGATATTTCCTTCCAGAAAAGCTTGAGAATACACCAGATTGGAATTGAGTTTACCTCTCAAGGGAGTATCAGTGATACTTCGGGAATGGATGTCAATGACTGCTTGAGAATCGGAACCGAATTCAGCCCCGTACCCGCCTGGGTACACTTCAACATTCTGAATTACCTCTGCATTGACAGTAGAGATGATTCCGTAGAGGTGGTAAGGATATCCTAAAGGTAAGCGATCGAAATAGTAGAGGTTATCTTCAGGGTCACCGCCACGGACAGAAAGGATTCCTGTGAAGTCACTTAGAACACCAACGCTTGGGAGTTGGTTTAGAAGGCGCAACGGATCGCCACCTGTTCCAATAGCATTTCTAAATAAATGTCCTTTGAAAGTGTGTCTCGGTTTCTTTTCTATCCGTTCAGTTTTGACTTCTACTGGTGGTAAGGTGATGACATCATCCGATGATTGGTCCTTTATAGGGTCATCGGTTTGTCCGAAAGATAAAATCGGCAATAGGAAGATTAAGAGGAGCAATATCAGTTTCAAGGTTCTGTGCATGGGAATAACCATTTAGAATGTTGCCGTAATACCTAAGTATGGGAGAATAGGAAACTGATAAATCGGGTTTTTATCTTTGTAGTCCTCCTCATATTGATAATCAAGGAGGTTTTTACGATTATAGGCGTTAAGTAGTTCTACAAATATTCCTAATTCCCAACTATTAAAACGGAAAACTTTACTCACGCGTAGGTCTAATCTGTGATATGGCGGTAATCTTTCTGAGTTCTTTTCACCATAAATTGGCAAGTAGATAAGTTTGCCGTTCCTAGGATCGGGTATGCGTGTAGCGTCTACAACAGGTGTATACGGGTTACCTGTTCGGTACTGCCATTTTGCTCCGAACTCCCAGGTAGGCGTAAGGTTATAACTTGCTGCGAGGGTAGCGACATGTGTTTGGTCAAAAGAATAGTAGCGATACGGCTCACCTAAACGGTCACGCCGTTTTGAGAGTGCGTACGCGTAGGAAACCCAGCCAAAAAACTTATCGCCACTCCGATGTCTAAGAAATATTTCTGTTCCTTGAGCATACCCCTCACCTTGATTAAGGAATACTGATAATTCGTCAGATGTCACCAAATTTATGAGGTTTTTGTAATATGCTGCAATTTTAATTTCAGTATCTTGTGAAAGTTGGCGTTTGAGTTCAAGGATATAATGGCTTGCCTGGCTGGATTTTAATTCTGGGTTGCCAACACTGGTAGAGAGTTGTGCGGGGATGGGAGTTTGGTTGTAAAGTCCGTAAGCGAATTGGAGTTCAGAACTGTTGGGAAGCTCAACACGTAGGCTACCACGCGGTTGAATAGAAAGCTGATCAATTTGGTTAAAATAGTCAAATCGTAACCCATACACGACTGATAAAAATGGTAATAGATTATATCTGTCTTGCAAGTAACCTTCAATACGTTGTCCACGAACGGTTTCGTCTATGACCTGTTTTTCTTCAAATCGGATGTCATACTCAACTTCGCCCTCATCTGGTATACGTGTGAATGTACCAGAAACTTCTCCAGGTTCAAGTCCGAGGATAAGCCCTGATTCCAATTGATGTTTTTCATTTATCTCGTAAGTGATGTCTTCGCGTAGTGTATAAGTTGGTGCATCAATATTAAGAGAGAGTGTGGGCCCGAAATTGACATCAAACAAGAAATTTGAGCGCGTTAACGATAAAAATGAGGTAAGACGCTCTGTCAGTACGGAACGTAGGTGAAATCCGCCCCCCTCAAAGCCGCTATCAAAGCTTGTATTTCCCTTAAAATCTTCGTCTACGTTTTCACCGTCTAATGTGATTGCAAACTTATCGCCTGATGCGAAGAGATTGAAAAAAAGTTGGTGTTTTTCGCTGAGGTCGTACCCTGCTTTCAGTTGATAATCCCAGAAACGGGGAAAAGCAGTAAATGCGCCTGCTGCAAATGAAAGGTTTCCGATGAATAGGTCGATGTAACTTCTACGCCCGGCAGCATACCAATATCCTTTTTTACCGATTTTGCCTTGAAGTAATCCCTCTGAGTAAAGCATATTGAGATTAAATTTTCCCCGTAGATTCTCTGGACTGCTGTTTTGTGAATAGATGTCTATCACGGCTTGAGAGTCCACACCGTATTCTACACCATAACCGCCTGCGTAGACATCAATCCGATCGATAATTTCAGAACTCAATGACGAAACGAGTCCGCCAAAATGGTAAGGATACCCGACAGGCACACGGTCAAAATAGTAGAGGTTATCTTCATCGGAACCGCCACGTATATAGAGTGCCCCGCTAAAATCGTTCGCGACACCAATACCGGGGATGGCAGGCAGTGCCCGCAGTGCATCGCCCGCAGTGCCGGGGATACGTGTTATTTCTTCGGATTCGATGCTCTTTTTGATAATAGTTTTTGGATCACGTTTTGTTTTTACTTCCACCCTTTCAAGTTGATATGCATCTGCACTGACATAAATGTTGGGGGTAAGGACTTTACCATCTTCAACGACAATAACGGTTTTTTCAGTTAATTCGGTATCTGAAAAAGATATAGATAAAGTATATTTACCTGCTGGGATTTCGTTAAAAGAAAATTTTCCGTTTTCGTCTGTCTTTACGCGCTTGTCGAGTTCAATGATATAGACCTCTGCGCCTGCTAACGGTTCGTCCGTATTTCTGCTGTATACAGTGCCATCAATAGACCCTGTTTGGGAAAAAGCAATAGTGGGGATCATTAGAACTATTAGTAGGCAGATAAAACTTTTCATGATTTCGGTAACTCCAATGCAAAATGTGTTAAAAATTAGTATGTAGGATAGACCGTTAAATTATACAATTACTTTCACCAGAATTGCCAGAAAATGTATGTAATTTTACAAAATTAACGACTTGTGCCAGTTAACTAATTGTTTTCGTTATTTTCACAAATATTAGATATTGTCATATAAACATATCGTCCCTACGGGACTAAAGAGGGCGTTTATTTCGTTTTTCTATAAACATATCGTCCCTACGGGACTGAAGAGCATATCAACAATAGGAAACACGGACAAAACATTCTACTTATGTGATGAAATAATATTTTACCAAAAGTTATTTAGCACAACTCGTAAAATTAAAATTCAATTGTTAAACCGAAATAGGGGAGCAGAGAAAGCTGATTACTTTCGTTTTCCTCAGTCTCATGTTCTTCAACTGTGACTTCTTCACCCAGAACCTCAAATGTTCCTGCTTGCTGCATAAACTGAATAGTATTTTTGCGATTGTAAACATTTAATATCTCAATGAAGCCGCCGATCTTCATTCCAAAAAGGTTCCATTTTTTGCTAATTCTGAAATCTAATCTGTGGTACGGTGGTAGTTTCACCCTTACGATTCGGTCCAAACCTGCAAAGAGTGGGCTTAGTCCACGCGTCACTGGGTCTTGAATAGGAATGATTGTGCTGAAAGGTGCCCCAGATGTTCCGCTTAAATACTGCCATTTTGCACCTATCTCAAAATCGGGACTGAAGTTATAGTTTGCCACAATGCTAACGATGTGTGTATTATTAAAAATATACGGCTGATATGCGACATTCGAACTTTCTTGTCGTTCTGCGTGTGTGTATGAATAGGATATCCAACCGAAGAATTTATCGGGTACTCGGTGCCGTAAGAACGCTTCAACACCGCCAACAAAAGCATTTCCTTGATTGAGAAAATTTGACACCTCATCCTCAGTTACCAATTTTTGTACATTTTTATAATATGTGGCGAACTTGAATTCCGTTTGAGATGAGAGTTCATGTTCTATCTCCATGATATAATGTTGTGCAAGACTGGATTTTAACGTAGCGTTCCCATTTTCTGAGAGCAGCTGCGAAAGTTGCGGACTCTGTTCGTAGTGTCCGTAAGCGAAACGGAGATTTGAACCTATGGGCAGTTCTATGCTAACACTGCCGCGTGGTTGAATAGAAAGCTGCTCTATCAAATCAAGATAATCGAGCCGAACACCGAGGGCGACTGAAAGTGCGGGCAGAGGGTCGTATCGCGTTTGTAAATAGCCTTCAGCACGTTGTAAATCGTGTCCGAATTCATAGTCTCTGGTTTCAGTTGTGTGTATTCGAGCATTTCCATCATCGTCATATCTTATTTTCTCTGGATTTGTTTGAATGAGTTCCTGGAGTGTCTCTTCATCAAGCACTTCTTCTTCAAATGTTGGAACACTGAAAAATTCAGTACTATTCGCGGGGCTGAAAGCAAAAAGAAAACCCGGTTCAAGTTGGAGCTTAGGTGATAATCTGTAATATAAATCTTCGCGGAGGGTATAAACCGGAACGTTAACCTTTAATTCGAAATCAAGTGAATCTGTAGATCTTGAGATCAATTCACCGCTTTCATCCAGGACGGTAGTCTCTGAGAAAGTGATATTAGAGTCTATATCAAGAAAGTTGAGTGAACGTGTCAGCGACAAATGTGATCTGAGATTTTCGGTGAATTTTGAACGAAGATGGATACCCTGTCCATTAAAACCGTTTTTGAAAAAGAAAAAGAAAGAAGACTGAAAAGGTTGGGTTCCTGTTTCACCATCTGTTGCCTCTATCTCAATATCTGTTGCCTCTATTTCATTAATTTCTTCCTCTAACTCAAAATGAAAGTGATCAGTCGCAGCGAATGCATTAACGGTAAGATCGTGGTTTTCAGTGATCGAGTAGGCAAATTTGAGCTGATAATCAGAAAAATAGGGGAATTGTTGTTCTGCACCGGTCAGTCTTTCATAAATCGGATCAACAATGAGGTCGAAGTAGCTTCTCCGTCCGGATGCGGATAAATATCCCTTCTCGCCGATCTTACCTTCAAGTAAACCTTCAGAATACCAAATATTCAGATTAAATTTTCCATCTAACCGTTCTTTAATACTGTCGCGTGCGTGAATGTCAATCACAGATTGCGAATCCAAACCGAATTGCGCGCCGTATCCGCCTGCGTAGATGTCTATCTTATCAATAGTCTCTGAACTGATAGTTGAAAGCAAACCGCCCCAATGAAATGGATATCCGAGAGGTGTTCGATCAAGATAGTAGAGATTGGATCCAGGATCACTGCCACGGATATAAAGCACACCAAAAAAGTCGTTTGGAATACCGATACTGGGTAGGGTTGTCAATCCCTTTAAAGCATCTGTTCCTACTCCTGCAATACGGAGAAGTTCGCTACCACGAATATCTTTACGGCTTACTGTGGGGGGAACGCGTTCACCCTCAACGACTATCGTTTTTAACTCAAATACTTCGCCGAAGGACATTCTTGCTTGTGTGGTCCGTCCTGCGGTTACTTCAACGGAGGCTTTTGTTGGTGTAGCAAAAGAGGGATGCGTGATTGTGAGGGTGTATGTGCCGGGCGGGACACCTGTGAACCAGACTTTACCCTCGGCATCGCTTTTTTGGCGTTCATCTGTTTCAAGGATGTGGACTTCAGCGTTTGCGAGCGGTTTTCCAGTAGTTTGGTCATAGACAGTGCCTTCAATGGTGCCTGTTTGTGCGAATGCTGATATTGGAAATAAGAAAACAAGTAATAGCCAGAAAAGACTTTTTTTCAATTTAATAACTCCTATTGCGGATAAGTGATAGATTTTCATCAACTAATTTTAACCTAAGTTACCACTATGTAGTACAATCTGTTAGATTATGCTATGGGGACGCAAACTGAAAGTTTGCGCTACGATATTTTGTTAAAGATGAATTATTTTCTATTAAAAACGGTGTTTGCATGTCTAAAAACTTATAGGTAGCAACTTGGATTAATTTTGTAAGGACTTCACCATCTTCAACGACAATAGCGTTTTTTTTCGGTTAATTCGGTATTTGAAAAAGATATAGATAAAGTATATTTACCTGCTGGGATTTCCTTGAAAGAAAATTTTCCATATGTGTTAAAAATTAGTATGTAGGATAGACCGTTAAATTATACAATTACTTTCACCAGAATTGCCAGAAAATGTATGTACTTTAAAATTCAATTGTTAGTCCAACATAGATTATACGTGGAAGTTGCGATATTTCCTCAGATTCCCACTCTTCAATTTCAATTTCTTCACCTTGAATCTCGATTGTTGCTTCACTAAAATAGAATTTTATGGTATTCTTTCTGTTATATAAGTTCAGAATATCCAAGAATCCACCTATCTTCATTCCTCTAACATTCCATTTGCGACTGATTCTGAAATCTAACTTGTGATACGGTGTCAACTCGGTGCGTAATTCTTCGTCAACGCTTGCCAATAGAGGATTCAGCCCGCGTGTAACCGGATCTTGAAATAGGATGACGGAACTAATCGGTACTTCAGAGGTGCCGCTTAAATACTGCCATTTTACGCCCATCTCAAAATTTGGCGTGAAGTTATAGTTTGCGACAATGCTAACGACATGTGTGTTATCAAATAGGTACGGTTGATAACTTACATCCGCTTTTTCACGCCTTTCAGCGTGCGTGTATGCATAAGATATCCATCCGAAGAATTTATCAGGTACACGGTGACGTAAGAACGCCTCTACACCACCAACGTACGCAGCACCTTGATTGAGATAGTTTGAAACATCATCCTCAGTTGCCAATCTCCCTCCCTCAGAAGTAGCAGATTCCGACTCAAATGTTGTTGAAACCTTATCTTTCGTCACCAATTTCTGCTCGTCTTTGTAATAGGTAGCAAACTTGAATTCTGTTTGAGAGGTAAGATCATGTTCTATCTCCATGATATAGTGCCGTGCAAGACTGGATTTCAAATCAGGATTTCCGTTTTCTGATAGGAGTTGATACGGTTTCGGACTCTGTTCATAGTGTCCATAAGCAAACCGAATATTGAAATCACTCGGTAGTTTGAAACTTACACTCCCTCGCGGTTGCACAGAGAGTTGCTCTGTCAAGTTAAGGTAATCTAATCGCGTGCCAAGTGCAATTGAAACGGAAGGCAATGGATCGTATCGCGCCTGTAGATAGCCTTCGGAACGATAAAAATCGTGTCCAAATTCATAGTGAGTCTTTTGCTCATCCGTTATTTCGTAACGTTCTGGTCGGGTTGTTCTGATTTCTGTTATCACCTCACCATCTTCAATAATTCGGACGGGTACTTCAACGTCTATCTCTTTACCGACTGGTTCGTACTCATATAAAAGACTGTCTTCAAAACTATTGGCTGGACTAAACGACAAAAGGAAACCCGATTCAAACTGCAGCGTGGGGTTTAATCTGTAGGATACATCTTCGCGGAGTGTCCAGACCGGAACCTTGACTTTAACGTCAAAGTGATTGTGAAGTATCTCTTCGGCTACTAATTTACCGTCCACAAGTTTGAATTCGCCATCTTCTAGCTCATAATTCAGAACAAAGGGGTCTTCAAATTTAATATTGAGAAAATTGAAGGTGCGGGTAAATGAAAAATGGGATGTTAAATTTTCAGTAAAATTTGAATGGAGATGGATGCCTTGTCCGGTAAAACCGTTTTTGAAATAGAAAGTCCCTCTTTCAAGATGGGCATCTATAGAATCTTCTATTTCTTCCTCTTTAAAGTGGAAATGGTCTGTTGCAGCAAATGCATTAAGCGTTAGATGATGGTTATCTGTTACTGGATACGCAAATTTAAACTGATAATCTGAAAAAAATGGGAATTGTTGCTCTGATCCTGTCTGTGCTTCAGCAATCGGTCCAAGGATGAGATCAAAATAACTTCTCCGTCCAGAAGCAGAGAGATACCCTTTTTCGCCTATCCTTCCTTCAAGCAAGCCCTCAGAATAGAGTATATTTAGGTTGAACTTTCCATCTAACCGATCCACAATACTATCACGGGCGTGGATGTCAAGCACTGCTTGTGAATCTAACCCAAATTGTGCTCCGTATCCGCCTGCGTAAATATCTATTTTTTCAATAGTCTCTGAACTGATAGTTGAAAGCAAACCGCCCCAGTGAAAAGGGTATCCGAGTTGAGTTCTGTCGAGATAGTAGAGATTTGATCCAGGGTCGCTACCCCGAATATATAGCACACCGAAATAATCATTTGGAATACCGATACTCGGAAGTGTCGTCAATCCCTTAAGTGCATCATTCATTACCCCAGGGATGCGGAGAAGTTCGCTACCACGAATATCTTTACGGCTTACTGTGGGGGGGACGCGTTCCCCTTCAACGACAACTGTTTCTAACTCAAATACTTCACCGAAGGACATTCTTGCTTGTGTAGTATGTCCTGCGGTTACTTCAACGGAGGTTGTGGTTGGTGTGGTAAAAGAGGGATGCGTGATTGTGAGGGTGTATGTACCGGACGGGACACCTGTGAACCAGACTTTACCGTCTGCATCACTTTTTTGGCGTTCATCTGTTTCAAGGATGTGGACTTCTGCGCCTGCAAGCGGTTTTCCAGTAGTTTGGTCATAGACAGTGCCTTCAATGGTGCCTGTTTGTGCGATTGCTGATATTGGAAATAAGAAAACGAGTAATAGCCAGAGTAAACTTTTTTTCAATTTAATAACTCCTATGCGGATAGATGGTAGATATTCATTAATTAATTCTACAATATGTTGCCTCAAGATTGCTAACTAAAATTCATAGATAATCCCACCAGAAATCCCAAAGGGGATTTGTGGTACTTTAAAATTCTCTAAGGTTGATCGATCGAAATCTTCGGGCAGATCTTCAGGCGCAAAATTTTCAATAACATCTAAGATCTGACTGGAAACGCCTAATCTCATACTGTTTCGGTGCAAGTAGACATTCCAAATTTCTATAAATTCGGTGACAGGCAAGCCAAAACGCCTACCCTTGCGGCTCAACCTTAAATCTAATCGGTGGTAGGTAGGAAATTCAGTCTCCACCAATACATCCAGGTTATCAGAGATAATCTTGTTCATGCCGAGCGTAACAGGGTCTTGAATTTGGAAAATTGTACCCATTGGTACTGCAGACGTTCCGCTTAAAAACTGCCATTTCATTCCGATTTCATATTTTTGACTGAGATTATAGTTTGCAACAACGCTCACAATATGGCTGTGATCAAAGAGATATGATTTGTAGACATCATTTGGATGGTTGCGCCGTTCTGAATGCGTATATGCATAAGAAATCCATCCGAAGAATCTATCCTTGATTCTATGTCGCAAGAAAAACTCTATCCCACTAATGAAACCGTCACCTTGATTGAGATAATCAAAAGAAGGGATATCTACAGTTGCATCTTCAAGGGATTCCACAAGTGCTTCCAGATCAATGTTCTGCGTGACCAATTTCTGAAGGTCTTTATAATAGGTGGCAAACTTAAGTTCCGTTTGCGGAGACAATCTGTGTTCCAATTCCATAATATAATGCTGTGCAACACTGGATTTTAATGATCGGTTTCCGTCATCTTTTAGTACCTGATATGCTAACGGACTTTGTTCGTACTGACCGTAGGCGAGGCGGACGTTAGTACCGATAGGTAGTTTGAGGCTCATGCTTGCTCTTGGCTGCGTTGAGAGTTCGTCTGTCATATTTAGATAGTCGAACCGTACGCCAAGCGCGAGTGATAGAAATGAAAACGGGTCATAGCGCCCCTGGAGATAACCCTCGGCACGGCGAAACTGGTAATTGAAGTTGTCTGAAGACTTACTCCAAACCAGTTCGCCATCATCAGAATCTTCGTCCACGAATGCGCTAATAGAATATGAAGAACTGTCGGCTGGACTGTAGGATAAAAGAAAACCTGGTTCAAACTGGAAGTTGTCAGTTATTTTGTAGGCAATATCTGCCCGAAGCTGATATGCTGGCACCTTAGTCTTTGTGTCATCGAATGATCCTTCCCGCGTTGGACCTTCATCAATATTGAAAGGATTGCCGAACTGCATATTGAGAAAGTTAAATGAACGGGTTAGGGACAGATAGGATATGAATTTTTCTGTAAATTCAGACTTGAGATGAATGCCTGCACCTTCAAAGCCATTTTTGTAATACGCAGTAAAATTATTATCTTCCTCTAAGGAATAAAATATGGAATTAGAGAAATCAAAATGATCTGTCGCACCTAAAGCGTTGAGTGTAAGTTGGTGCCTGTTGGTGAGTGGGTAAACAAACTTGAGTTGATAATCCGAAAAGTTGGGCAATTTGGTATTATAGATGGGATTAAAGATGTAATGGAACACGGAACGACGAGCAGCAGCGGAGGCGTACCCTTTCTTACCAATCCTTGTTTGAATGTAAGCTTGAGGGTATAAGATGTTCATATCAATTACGCCAGCTCTCTTTTTATCTATCCAATCAGGTGAATATATATCAATAACCGATTGCGAATCCAAGCCAAATTCTGCACCGTAACCACCTGCGTAAATGTGAATATCATCAATCGCACCGGAATAAATTGTTGATACAAGTCCACCAAAATGAAACGGATACCCTAACGGTGTGCGGTCAAAATAGTAGAGAGTGGATCCCGGTTCGCTTCCGCGAATATAGAGAATTCCAAAGAGATCGTACGGAATACCGATGCTTGGAAGTGTTGTCAACGCTTTGAGCGGATCAGCACCAATACCTGCGATCCGTCTAATTTCTGATCCGCGTATCTGTTTTCGACTGATAGTTGGTGGTAGGCGTTTTCCTTCTACGATTATTGTTTCCAGTTTGAAAACCGGTCCCAAATATATTTTAACTTGGGTTGTATCGCCCGCGCTAATCTCAACAGTAGTTGGCGTTGGTGCGTCAAAAGCGAGATGTTTTATTGAAATAGTATAAGTTCCGGGTGGAATATCAGTGAACCGAAACTTTCCATCTCTCTTGGTATACTGACGTTTTTCGATTTCAACAATGCTCACCTCCGCGCCTGCTAATAGCGCACCGGTATCCCGATCATAGACGGTGCCTTCAATGTCCCCTGTCGCAGTATCTTTTTCCAATTGGAACGCTGGTCCAAGGTAGATTTTGCCTTGAATTGTCCTGTTCGCGCTTACTTCAATTGTGGTTTTTTCGGGTATTTTATGGTCTGGGTGAGATACGGATAGCGTATAAGTGCCTCTGGGAATTCCGGTGAACTGAAATTTTCCATTTGCGTCCGTTTTTTGGTGTTGGTCTGTTTCAAGAATGTTCACATCCGCGCCTGCAAGCGGTTCACCTGTGCCTCGTTGATAAATTGTGCCTTCGACGTTACCTGTTTGTGCGAAAATTGGTAACGGGGCAATAATCAACAAAATCAAAATTAGAAAGAAACATATTTTCATATAGCGAGCTAACTCCTGCTATGGTGTGTTATGCATTAATAATAACGTAACATTAAGTTTTTAGTTGACTATGAAACAAAATTGATTCCCTGAAACAGTAGACATTATACCGATTTAATTCTGATACTCTGTTACGAACAGCACGCGTCACGCAAAGCCGAATGTAACAACCAAAAAAACCACGACGATCCAAAATGGACGTGTGGGCATAGTAGCGGTAGAACCACCAACGCTTTCAAAGTTGTTTTATCGTAATGTTTTGTTATATTTAACGACGGGGGGGGGGGG